>NZ_JBHXEM010000255.1:0-4248 GCF_042724755.1 Kitasatospora sp. NPDC127067
GCAGCGTCCGGTAGTCCGTCCCGGTGCCGTCGGCGGCGACCACCGCGGTCTGCTCGGGCCGTCCTGCCGCGGTCGCGGCGATGGTGGCCAGCGGGTGCTCGGGTTCCCGGACGGCCGGGGGGCCGCACTCCAGGGCGGTGTCGGCCTCGGTGGCGGACACGGCGGTGAGTTCGACGAGGGGGCGCTCCGGGTCGGTGACCGCGGCGGTGAGCAGCCGCTCGAAGGCGCCGAGCAGCCGGTCGACGGTGGCCCGGTCGAAGAGGGTCTCGGCGTACTCGACGTGGCAGCGGATGCCGTCGGGCAGGCTGGTCAGGAAGAGCGTCAGGTCGAAGGCGGCGCGGTCCGCGACGTGGTCCAGCGGACGGGCCGTCACTCCGGGCAGGTCCAGTTCGAAGACCATGTGGTTCTCGAACTCGACCATGACCTGGAACAGCGGGTTGCGGCTGGTGTCGCGCTGCGGGTTCAGCTCCTGCACCAGCACCTCGAAGGGCAGCTGCTGGTGCTCGTAGGCGTCCAGCGAGGTGGAGCGGACCCGGCCGAGCGCCTCGGCGAAGGCCGGCTCGCCGGAGAGGTCCAGGCGCAGCGCCAGGGTGTTGACGAAGAACCCGACCAGGTCCTCGGTGCCGTCGGCCCGGTTGGCCACCGGGGTGCCCAGCACGATCTCGTCCTGTCCGGCGTACCGCTGCAGGACGCCGGCGAAGCCGGTCAGCAGCACCATGAACAGGGTGGAGCGCTTGGACCGGGCCAACTCCCTCAGGCCGTCCGCGAGTTCGGCGGGCAGGTGGTGGACGAAGGAGCGGCCGCGGCCGTCCGGCACCGCCGGGCGCGGCCGGTCGGTGGGCAGGGACAGCACCGGCAGGTCACCGCCCCCGAACACCTTGCGCCAGTGGGCGAGGCTCTCCTCGTACTCGCCGGCGGCCACCCGGGCCCGCTCGCGGACGGCCTCGGTGGCCGGGCCGGTGGTGAGCACCGGGAGCCGGGCGGCCCGGTTCTCCCGGGCGGCCAGGTAGAGCTCGCCCAGCTCGCGGGTGATCACCACGGTGGACAGGGTGTCGATCACGATGTGGTGCATCGAGAGGACCAGGACGTGCCGGTCGGCGTCCTGCTCCAGCAGCAGGGCCCGGAACAGCGGGCCCTCGGCGAGGTCGAAGCGGTGGGCGCCCTCGGCGGCGACCAGGTCGGCCACCGGGTCCGGGCTGCCGCCGTCGGCCGTGATCCGCTGCAGCACCGGGCCGGCGGGCGGCGCCAGCACCTGCTGGAACGGTTCGCCGTCCTGCTCCCGGAAGACGGTGCGCAGCGCGACGTGGCGTTCGACCAGCCGGCGCAGCGCGGTGTCCAGGGCCTGCGGGTCGAGCGGGCCGTCCAGGGCGATCGCCTTGACCTCGTTGTACTGCCCGCCGTCGGGCAGCATCCGGTGCAGGAACCACATCCGCTGCTGGGCGTAGGACAGCGGCGCGCCGCGCAGGGTGTCCCGGCGCAGGACGTCGAGCTGGGGCAGGCCGGCCGCCACCAGGTCGGGGGAGAGCCCGAAGTCCACGAAGGCGGCGATCTCGTCGGCGCCGGCCGCCCGCAGCTCGGACAGCACCCCCTGGACGCTCTCCGGGGTGCCGATCAGCGCGCGGGAGGCGCAGTAGCGCTCGTACGCGCGCTCCAGCACGTACTCCAGGTCGTCATCGCGGGCGCTCTCGTAGTCCAGGGTCAGGCCCAGGCTGTTGGCCATCTGCCCGAACAGCGAGAGCGAGGAGCGCAGGTAGTTGCAGAACGGCCGGTAGGCCTGCTCGCGGGCGGTGGCCAGGTCGGTGCCCAGGTAGGTGTGCACCAGCACGACCACCCGGCCGGCCTCCGGGTCGAGCCCGTGCTCGGCCCGGGTGCGCCGGTAGACCTCGATGTTCTCGGCCAGCTGGGAGATGTCCTGGGTCATCAGGTTGGTGATGACGCCGAGGTCGTGCCGGGCGGCCTCGCGGAAGCTGTCCGGGTTGCCGACGATCGCGGTGAACATGGGCGGCAGGTCCTGCAGCGGGCGCGGGTGCAGGGTCACCTCGATCGGCTCACCGTTGCCGTTGCGGCCCTGGTACGGCTCGCCGCGCCACAGCGCCCGGACGGTGTCGATCTGCCGGTGCATCAGCTCCTTGTGGCTGCCGTAGTTCTCGGGGAAGAACAGGAAGTCGTTGGGGTGCCAGCCGCTGGCGCAGCCCAGGCCGACCCGGCCGCCGGACAGGTTGTCGACCACCGACCACTCCTCGGCCACCCGCACCGGGTGGTGCAGCGGCAGCACGGCGCAGCCCGCGTTCAGCCGGATCCGGCTGGTCTCCCGGGCCAGGGCGGCGGCCAGCACCGAGGGGTTGGGGAAGATGCCGCCGAAGGAGTGGAAGTGGCGCTCCGGCAGCCAGACCGAGTGGAAGTCGTGCCGGTCGGCGAAGCGGGCGCTCTCCAGGACGATGCGGTACTTCTCGTCCTCCGGGGAGTCCAGCGGGTAGTCGCCGAAGAAGTAGAGGCTGAAGTCCACCGGCCGCTGCGGGTCGCTGACCGGCCGGTACGCGATCGGCTCCGCCTGGCTGCGCACGGTCTCGGCGGGGACGGCGAGTTCGGCGGCCGGCCGGGGGGCCGGCAGGCGGACGCCGGGCGAGGCCGGGAAGAAGCCGCCGCGCCGCAGGTCGCGCAGCGACTCGCGGACCGAGTCGATCACGAACTCCAGGTCGCCGTCGGTGTGGGCGGTGGAGAGGAAGAAGTTGCGCCACTCCCACACGTAGACCCCGCGGGTCAGCAGGTGCGGGAAGAGCAGCTCCATGTCGGCCCGGGGCTCGAAGCGGAAGAGCGAGCCGAAGTGGGCCAGGCGCAGCGGGAACTCCTCCTCCTCGAAGAAGCCGTTCAGGGTGGCCGCCAGCTCGTCGGTGCGGGCGTTCAGCCGCTCCTGGAGGCCGGGGCCGGCCGCCTTGAGGTGGCGCAGCACCGCTCCCGCGGCGGTCATCGCCAGCGGGTGCTGGATGTAGGTGCCGCCGAAGAAGGTGGTGTCCTTGGGCGGGTAGCTGTCGTCCCCGTAGTCCCAGTGGCCGCCGTCGATCCCGTCCATGATGTCGGCCCGCCCGGCGATCGCGCCGATCGGGTAGCCGCCGCCCAGCACCTTGCCGTAGGTGGACATGTCGGGGGTGACGCCCCAGAAGCCCTCGGCGCCGCGCAGGTGGGGCCGGAAGCCGGTGAGCATCTGGTCGAAGACCAGCACGATGCCGAGCCGGGTGGTCAGTTCGCGCAGCGAGCGGACGAAGTCGGCGGGCTGGCGGCCGGGGTGGCGGCTCTGCACCGGCTCGACCAGGACGGCGGCGATCCGGTCGCCGTGCTCCTCGATGACCTTGAGGCTCTCCGGGTCGCCGTACCGCAGCACCAGCAGGTCGGCGACCGCGCTGCCGGGGATGCCGATGGACACCGGGACGGTCTCCCGGTCGGCGCCGCGGCCCAGCGTCCGGCCCAGGGTCTGGTCGGAGTGGCCGTGGTAGGAGCCCTCGAACATGACGATCTTGTCCCGGCCGGTGTGCGCGCGGGCCAGCCGGATCGCCCCGGCGTTCGCCTCGGTGCCGGAGTTGGCGAAGGCGACCCTCTCGGTGCCGGTCAGCTCGGCCAGCAACTCGGCGGCCTCGCCGGTCTCCGGACCGCGCGGGCCCAGCCGCAGGCCCGAGGACAGGTGCTCGCGGACGGCCTCGGAGACGAACTCCGGGTCGTGGCCGAAGAGCAGGACGCCGAAGCCCATGGTGATGTCGACATACGCGTTGCCGTCGACGTCCTCCAGCCGGGAGCCCCGGGCCCGCCGGGCGGCGAGCGGGTAGAGCATCTCCTTGGTGCCGGAGCGGAAGCCGACCACGGCACGGCTGTCCGCCAGGGTGCGGCGGTGACGGCGGGTGATCGCCTTGGAGGCGGTGGTGCGGGCGGTGAAGCGGGCGACCAGCTCGTCCACGTGGGCGCGCTGCTGGTCGGTCAGGCCGCCGGAGGCCATGCCGGACTCGCGGGAGACGGTCACCCGGGGGCCGTGCACCTGCGGGGCGGGCGCCTCGGCGGCGGGAGCGGCGGGTGCCTCGGCGGCGGGCGCGGGGGCGGCGGCGGGCGTCGGGACCGGGGCGGTGACGGGTACGGCCGCCGCCGGAGGCAGGGCCGCGGGCACGGGCTCCGCGGGGAGCGCGGGCGCGGCCCCGCCGGCCAGCAGGACGAGCTGGTCGACCATCAGGTCGGAGAACTGGGCGAGGAGCGCGAGCTGGCGCT
>NZ_JBHXEM010000256.1:0-4240 GCF_042724755.1 Kitasatospora sp. NPDC127067
CCCACCTGCGCCGCGAACAGCCCAACCTCGCCGACGCCGCCCACACCCTGGCCACCGGCCGCCGCACCTTCCCCCACCGCCGCACCGTCACCGGCACCACCCCCGACACCATCGCCACCGCCCTCGAAACCCGCGACCCCGCCCACGTCACCACCAGCCACACCACCCGCGAGACCGCGCCACTGGTCTTCCTGTTCAGCGGCCAGGGCTCACAGCACCCCGGCATGGCCCACGACCTCTACCAGCACGAGCCCGCCTTCCGCGCCTGCGTCGACGAATGCGCCGAACTCCTCGCACCACACCTCGACGAGGACATCCGCGAGGTGATCTTCACCCAGGACCCCCGACTCGACCGGACCCAGTGGGCCCAACCCGCCCTCTTCGTCATCGAATACGCCCTCACCCGGCTCTGGCACTCCTGGGGCATCACCCCCACCGCCATGCTCGGCCACAGCCTCGGCGAATGGACCGCCGCCTGCCTCGCCGGCGTCTTCACCCTCCCCGACGCCCTCCGCCTCGTCGCCCTGCGCGGCCGCCTCATGCAGGCCCAGGCCCCCGGCGCCATGCTCAACGTCATGGCCGACCGCACCACCGTCGAAGCCGCCCTGCCCCACAACCTCTCCCTCGCCGCCCACAACGGCCCCCGCGACTGCGTCGTCTCCGGCCCCCACGACGCCATCCAGACCTTCACCACCCTCGCCGAAGAACACGGCTGGCCCACCCAACCCGTCACCACCTCCCACGCCTTCCACTCCCCCCTCATGGAACCGGCGATCACGGAATTCACCACCGCCGTCGCAGGCGTGCCCCGCCAGGCGCCGAACACCCCCTTCGTCTCCAACACCACCGGCACCTGGATCACCGACCAACAAGCCACCGACCCCGCCTACTGGGGCCACCACATCCGCGCCACCGTCGAATACGCCACCGGCATCCGGACCACCACCACCGAACCAGGCACCACCCTCCTCGAAATCGGCCCCGGCCAAACCCTCACCAGCCTCGCCCGCCGCATCCTCACCAACACCGCCACCCAAGCCACCACCCTCGCCTCACTCCCCCACAAACGCGACCCCCGCACCCCCTCCGAAACCATCCAACGCACCCTCACCACCCTCTGGCTCACCGGCACCACCACACCCGACTGGACCACCTACCACACCCACCAACAACGCCGCCGCATCCCCCTTCCCACCTACCCCTTCCAACACAAGCACTACTGGCTCGACCGACAGGCCACGACGGCCCGGGCCACCGGTCGTGCCGCGGCGCGCCGCGACGACATCACCCAGTGGTTCTACGCCCCGTCCTGGCAGCGGGCGCCTCTCCCGGCCGGGGAGCAGCCGGACTGCACCCGGCACTGGCTGGTCTTCGCCGACGGCCTGGGTGTGGGCGAGGCGGTGACCGAGCAGTTGCGGGCCGCCGGTGCCACCGTCACCGTGGTGGCGGCGGCCGACGCCTGGTCCGACCGGGGAGACAACCGCTACGCCATCGACCCGGCCGACAGCTCCGACTACGAGCGGCTGATCAGCACCCTGCGGAACGGCCCTGCCGGTGTGCCCACCCACATCGTCCACGGCTGGAGCGTCACCGCGCCGGGCGAGGAGGGCAGCCTCCAGCACGGTTTCGAGAGTCTGATCCGCCTCACCCAGGCCCTCGTCCGGCACCCGGACAGCGAGCCGCGCCGGATCTGGGTGCTCGGCAACGGCCTGCACAATGTCACCGGCGCCGAGCCGCTCTCGCCGCTGAAGGCCACCCTGCTGGGCCCGTGCCGCGTGCTGCCCCGCGAGCTGCCGGGCACCACCTGCCGCAGCGTCGACCTCGATTGCCAGGAAGCTCCCACCCAGTCCCAACTGGGGAAGCTGATGGCCGAGTTGGCGGCAGCACCGGAGCCCGGCACGGAGACGGTGGCGCACCGAGGGGGGCACCGCTGGTCCCAGCACTACCTGCCGCAGCCGCTGCCCCGACGCGACGAGTCGCCGGTGGTGCGCAAGGACGGTGTCTACCTGGTCACCGGCGGCACCGGCGGCCTGGGCCTGGCTCTGGCCGGGCACCTCGCGGCAGCGGGGGCACGGATCGCGCTCACCGCGCGCACCCGGCTGCCCGACGCCGCGGAGTGGGACTCCTGGCTCGCCGGCAACCCGGGCAAGGGCCGACTCGGTGACACCGTACGGGAGTTGGTCCGCCTGAGGGACGCAGGTGCGGAGCTCCTGGTGTTCCAGGCCGACGTGAGCGATCGGGCGGCGATGAGCGAGGCCGTCCGGCGGACCACCCAGCGGTGGGGGGCCATCCACGGCGCCTTCCACACGGCGGGCGTCGCCGGTGGCGGCCTGATCCAGCTCAAGGACCTCCAGGCGGCCGCCGAGGTCCTGCTCCCGAAGGTGCACGGCACCCTGGTGCTGGAGGAGGTGCTGGCGGACCAGGAGCTGGACTTCCTGGTCCTGTTCGGCTCGAACGGTGCGAACATCGGCAGTGTCGGCCAGGTCGACTACTGCGCCGCCAACTGCTTCCTCGACGCCTTCGCCCAGGACCGGGGGCGCACCCGGCGGGTGATCTCGATCGACTGGGGTCCGTGGCGGGAGATCGGCATGGCGGTCGGTACCGTCGCGCCGTCCGGCGTCGAGCAGGTGGACGAGCGCGCCATGTCGCCCGCCGAAGGGCTGTGGGCCCTCGACACGATCCTGGCCGGCGTCTCGGAGTCGCAGATCATCGTGTCGCCCGCCGAGCTCTCGGCGCTGTTCGAGAACGCCTTCTCGCTGGAGCAGGGCGACACCGCGGAGCCCCGTAGCGCCGCGCACGAACGCCCGGACATCCTCACCGAGTTCGTGGCGCCGCGCGGCGACACCGAGCGCGCGATCTGCGAGCTGTGGCAGGAGCTGCTGGGCATCGAGAAGGTCGGCATCCAGGACAGTTTCTTCGATCTGGGCGGCAACTCCCTGATCGCGATCCAGCTGGTGAGCACCATCAACACCCGGCTGGGCACGAAGCTCGCCCTCGGCGACCTGTACGAGGGGTTGACGGCGGCACACCTGGCCGGCCTGGCCGAGCAGCCCCTGCAGCAGGCAACGGGCAGCAACCTCAAGGCACTTGAGGAACGCAGAGAGAAGATGCAGCAGCGCCGGCGTCAGCACCAGCAACGGCGTCGGACAGCAAGGGGCGAATGATGACCAATGAGTTCACGGATCTCCCGGAGCGGGACGGCGTCGCGATCATCGGGATGGCGGGACGCTTCCCCGGCGCGGGGGACCTGACCGAGTTCTGGTCGAACCTGCGCGACGGCGTCGAGTCGATCGTCGCCCTGACCGACGAGGAGCTGACGGCGGCCGGGGTGCCACCCGAGGTCTTCGGCCGGCCCCACTACGTCAAGGCCGCACCCAGGTTCGAGGGCATCAGCCTGTTCGATGCGGAGTTCTTCGGGTACACCGCCCGCGAGGCGAAGATCATGGACCCGCAGCACCGGCTCTTCCTGGAGACGGCCTGGGCGGCGCTGGAGCACGCCGGCTACGACGCCGCCCGGTACGGGGGCAGCATCGGCGTCTTCGGCGGCGCCAGCACCACCGCCTACCTCGGGAACATCCTCAGCAACCTGGAGCAGGGCGAGACGATCAAGGGTGAGAACGTCGGCCTGGGCTTCGAACTCGCCTTCCTGACCAGCCGGGTGTCGTACAAGCTCGACCTGCGGGGGCCGAGCTTCCCGGTCCAGACCGCCTGCTCCAGCTCGCTGGTGGCGCTGCACGCCGCCTGCCAGAGCCTGCTCAACTACGAGTGCGACATGGCCCTTTCGGGTGCGGTCTCCTACAAGGTGCAGGAGAACACCGGCTACCCCTACCAGGAGGGGGCCTTCCTCTCCCCGGACGGACACATCCGCCCGTTCGACGCGGACGCCCGGGGCACGGTCTTCGGCAACGGTGTCGGCGTGGTGGCCCTGAAGCGGCTGGAGGACGCGCTGGCCGACGGCGACACCGTCCACGCCGTGATCAAGGGATCGGCGATCAACAACGACGGCGGGGTCAAGGCGAGCTTCACCGCCCCGACCGTCGGTGGTCAGGCCGAGGTGATCACGGAGGCGCTGACCGTCGCGGAGGTCGACCCCGAGGACATCGACTATGTCGAGGCGCACGGCAGCGGCACCGTGATCGGTGACTCGATCGAGGTGCAGGCGTTGTCACGGGCGTTCGGCGACACCGGGTCCTGGGCCCTCGGCTCGGTCAAGGGCAACATCGGCCACCTCGACGCCGCC
>NZ_JBHXEM010000257.1:0-4202 GCF_042724755.1 Kitasatospora sp. NPDC127067
GGCCTCCACCGCGCGCGGGGCCACACCCCGGCCGCGGGGCGGGGGGGGCGGCCCGTACCCCCCCACCGCCCGCCCCCCCCCCGGGGCGGGGGGGGGGGGGCGGCCCCGTCCCTCTCCCGGTCCCGTGATCGGGTCTCCCGACCCCGTGGTCAGGGCAGGTCGAGCACCTGGGCCCGTCGCTCGGCCGGGTTGAGGTGGTGCAGCAGCAGGAGCCGCGAGGTGCCGCCCTGCGACCGGTGCACGTCGAGGACGGCGCCCGGGCCGGCCGGGACCACCACCGCGGTCGGGCCGGTGAGGCCGGCCCGTACGGTGAGTGCCGGCCGCAGCACGTCCAGCGGGACGGTCGGGACGGTGCCGTTCAGTCCGATGGCGCAGAGCGCGTCGGCCACGTCCGGCATACCGGCCCCGGCGTAGCCGGTCCACACGCCGTAGCGGACGGTGCTGTGCCCGGGCGCGACGCCGGGCAGGGCGCTCAGCCGGACGGGCAGCACCAGGACGTCGCTGTCGAGCAGGGCGGTGTCGGTGTCGCCCCAGTGGGCGTTGAGCGGCTGGACGTCCAGTTCGGCCCCGGTGCGGGCGTCCAGGGCCCGGGAGACCAGGACGTCGCTGCCGCGCAGCCGGTCGGCCTTGAGGACGACGTCGGTGCTGCCGTCCCCGTCGGTGTCCAGCGCCACCCGCACCCCGTACAGCCCCACCGGGGTGGCCGCGGGCGCCCACAACTGCGCTCCCACGTACAGCAGTTCGGAGTCGACGGCGGCGCCCGCGGCGCGCAGGTCGGCGGACCGCTCGCCGGGGTGCTCGACGCAGACCTCCTGCGCCGGGTCCGGCTCCTCCCCGGTGCCCTTCGGCCGGACGCCCGCGCCCGGCGCGACCGCCGCGTCACCGCCGCCGGGCGGGCAGTCCGGCCAGCGGATCCCCTCGCCGCCGAGCGCGAGGGCGCTGACCAGCCCGGGCTGTTCGCCGGGCGCGGCGCGGCCACCGAGGGCGACCAGGGTGCCGTCCCGGGCGGTGCGGACGGTGGCCGTCGCCGTGAGGTCGCCGGTCGGGCGGGGGGCGGCCAGCACCGGGATCCGCAGCTGCGGCGGCGTGTCGTCGCCGACGGGCGTGAGCAGCACCCGGCCGGAGAGCTCGCCCCGGTAGCTGCGGGCCCGGCCGCCCTGCACGGTGTCGACGGTCGGGTCGGGCGCCCGCCCGAGCTCTCCCGGTACGGCGAGCGTCACCCGCACCCGGGCGGTGCCGCCCGCCGGGACGTCCACCCGGGGCGGCGTCACCCGGTAGGAGGCGCCGGGCAGTCGGGTGGCGGCCGCGTAGGAGGTGCGGTAGGTCAGCGGCGCGGCCGAGGTGTTGCGCACCTCGATCTCCCGGGTCACCGCCGTCGGCCCGCCGACCTCGACCGGCCCGAAGGAGACCCCGACGACGCCCTCCACGGCACCCTCGCCCACCGCGTAGGCGACGGCGGGCGTGCGGACCGCCCGGTCCACCCGGACCCGCCCGGCGCCGGTGCGCTCGGGCCCGTAGACCGGCCCGCCGCGGTCGTCGCCGAGGTAGGTGTCCACGGTGGTGTTCATCAGCGCGGCCTTGACCTGCTCGACCGGCCAGTCCGGGTGCGCGGCGCGGACCAGCGCGGCGAGTCCGGCCACGTGCGGGGTGGCCATCGAGGTGCCGCTCTCGCGCTGGCCGCCGGCGCCGCTGCCGACCAGGCTGGACCAGATGCTCTCGCCGGGGGCCGCCAGATCGGGCTTGACCACGCCCGGCACGCCGATGCCGCGCGAGGTGAAGTCGGTCAGGGTGTCGACCCGGGCCGGCTGGTCCTGCGCGACCGAGCCGTGCAGCGTGTTGCCGGGCGCCGCGAGCCGGATCCGCACCGGCCCGGCGGCCGCGGCCTGCCGCAGCCGGTCGCCGTCGGCGTGCGCCAGCAGCGCGGCCGGGATCCGGTCGTTGCCGGAGATCTCGGCCAGGTGGTCGGAGTCGGCGGCGTACAGCGCGCCGATCGCGCCCGCGTCGGCGGCGTGGTCGGCGCGCGGGCCGGAGTTGCAGGCCCGGTCGGCTTCCCGGGTGCGCCAGGCGAGCAGCGCGATCCGGCCCTTCAGCCGTTGCCGGTCGGCCTCGCTGAAGTCGGTGCAGCCGTCCGACTGGTCGGCGGGCAGGGCGAGTTCGCCGCTGACGTCGCCGGTGGACCAGCCCTGGTAGCGCTCGCTCCAGTGCGCCGGGACGATCCCGGCCCGCTCGGCCGGGGCGAGCACGGTGATGCCGTCCACGTCGGCGTGCCCGTGCACCGAGGCGGCGACGGTGATCGCCCGGGCCGCGGTGCCGGGGCTGCCGCCGATGCCGTACACGTCGCCGTCGTTGCCCGCCGCCGCGACCACGACGGTGCCCAGTTCGGCGAGCCGGTCGACGGCCAGGGCGTCGGTGTCGTCGGTGCTGCCGAAGTGGCTGCCGAGCGAGAGGTTGACGACGTCCAGCCGGTCGCTCAGGTCGCCGTCCCCGTCGGGGTCGGCGGCCAGGTCGAGCGCCTCGGCGACCCGGTCGGTGGAGCCGTCGCAGCCGAACACCCGGATCGCGTACAGCTGGGCGCCGGGGGCGGTGCCGGGGCCGATCCGGAAGCCGGCCGGGTCCAGCCCGGGCCCGTACGGACCGGTGTACGGGCGGCCGTCGGCGGTGACGCCGTACCCGGCGGCGGTGCCGGCCACATGGGTGCCGTGCCCGTTGCGCACGCAGTCGATCGGGTTGTCGCCGGGGTGCGGCACCGGCTGGTGGTGCGGGGAGGCCGGGTCGGGGTCGTAGTCGTCGCCGACCAGGTCCTTGCCGCCGACCACCTTGGCGTTGGGGAAGAGCGCGGGCGGCGCGGGCTTGCCGCGCTCGACCGAGCGGAAGGCCTCCTCGGTGCCGGGTCCGCCGAAGTCGGCGTGGGTGTAGTCGATGCCGCTGTCGATGATCCCGATCCGCATGCCCTGCCCGGTGCCGGTCGTCCGGTCGCCGGCCCAGACCTGCGGGGCGCCGGTCAGCGGGACGGAGTGGGCGTTGTCGCGCCGCTTGGCGACGATCGGGTGGACGGCCCGGACGCCCGGCAGTGCCCGCAGCGCGGGCAGCCGGTCGGCGGGCGCGCTGACCGCGAGGCCGGTGAGCACGGTGCGGGTGCGGTAGAGCTCGCGCGCGGCGGGTGCCGCCCGGTGGACGGCCCCGGCGAGCCGGTCGAGCGCGTCCCCGGTCCGGGAGCGCTGGGCGGCGCCGGCCCGCGCGGCCTCCCGGCGGACGTCCTCCGGGGAGCGCCGGGCCCGCCGGGCCCCGTCGGCGGCGCGCCGCCAGGCGGAGCCGGTCGTCTCGGTGGTGAGTTCGAGCAGGACGGAGGCCGTTCGGCCCGCCCCTGGCGGTCCGGCCGTTGGTGGTCCCGAGGTCGGTGGGCCGCCGGCCGCCGGGGTGGCGGCGAGGACGGCGCTTCCGGCCAGCAGGGCCAGGGTGAGGCCGATCCGGGCGGCGGGTCGGCGGACGGGTGGCAGACGCACTGGGCCCTCTCCCCCGGCAGGGGGACTGATCCGCACTCCGTGTCGCTGACGCCCGCCCACGCGAACGTCGATCACCCCTCCGAGAGCCCCAAATTAGGATGATCGCGCCGACGGGGACGAGCAACTTCCCTCGGACGGAGCGGGGTTGCACTCTACTGGGTGACATCCCGAGCGCCCGTACGGCCCATTCGGCCGATGAACGCCGGCCGGCACCCGGCCCGACGGCGGGGCCGGCCGCCGGACGGCGGCGGCGGTCACCCGGGGGCGGGGCCGGTCAGTGGTGGCCGGTCACGCCGCCGTTGTCCCGGCGGTCCAGCGAGCGCTGCAGGGCGGCCGCCGCGAAGGGGTTCCGCTCGGCGGCCCGGCGGCGGCGCGGGGCACGGACGGGGGCGGTGGCGGGGGCGGACGTGGCGTGACGGTCGGCGGCGGTCGGCGACATACCGGGCTCCTTGGAAGCGGCGCCGCGGAGGGCGGGCGCGAAGAGGGGGGAGGGAGCGCGGGAGCAGGGATCGCCTGCTCGTGAAGGCGCACGCGCACACGGGCCGCACACCCTGGCTACAGGGGCGGCACACCGTATGGCCCTTCCACGGTACGGCCGCGCCCCGGCCGTGTCTGCACGAATACTTGGATTTCCTAGTATCTGAGACGGGCGTCACCCGGGAGGACGCAGCAGGGCCCGGACCGCCGGGCGAACGGCGG
>NZ_JBHXEM010000258.1:0-4178 GCF_042724755.1 Kitasatospora sp. NPDC127067
CCTCGGTCGCCGGAACGGCGGCGGGCGCAACCTCGGTCGCCGGAACGGCGGCGGGCGCAACCTCGGTCGCCGGGGCGGCGGCGGGAGCGGCAGCCTCGGCCGCCGGGGCGGCGGCGGGGGCGACGTCCTCGTCGTTGAAGGTGGCACCCGCACCCGTGAAGGAGCCGGTGACGCCCTCGTCTTCCGCGATGATCCAGAAGCTGGCGTGCGAGACACCGTCGTGGCCGACGTGGGACTCGACCGCCGCGAGGGCTGCGGCGTCCTCGTTGGCGGTGAAGAAGCCCTTGCCGTAGTTCGCGTCGATGCCTTCGTGGGCCGAGGCCAGGCCGGCGCAGCCGAGCACGAGCGGGACGGTGAGGGCGCCGACAGCCACGACTCGCTTGAGAGCACGCATGAAAATCTCCTCCACGGAGTTTCTGGGTTGAGTGGCGGTGCCGTTCAGCCCCGCCGCGATTCAGAGAGCCACGCCCCGGATCCCGCCGCAACCGGCACCGCGACCCGTCCGGCCTCACGTCCCGTCAGAATCGCCGCCCCCACCAGCGGAAATACCGTTCGTATGCCTATCTGACAGGATCAGTCGGCTGGAGCACTCTGCGTCACTCCGCGCCACCCTCCGTCGCCGCCGGGCCCCTGCCGCGGACCGCCCCTGCGGAGCCGCCCCTCGACGGAGCCATCATGCGAACGGCTCGATACAACGGCCCGCCGTACGGGAACAGTTGGCCGGGACCTCCGAGCCCGCGGAACGGCGGGAGCGCCGCTTCGGGCACAGGCGAATCCCCCCGGAGTTCGCGGGAACTCCGGGGGGATTCGCAAACTATGTCACTCACTGTCACCCGTGGTTCCAGGTGGCACTCGAACCCGTGAAGGAGCCGGAGACGCCGTTGTCGTCCGCCCAGATCCAGAAGTCGATGTGCGAGACGCCGCCGGGACCGGCGGAGGACTCGGAACCGGCGACACCGGCACCGTTCTGATTGGCGATGAACTGACCCTTGCCCCAGCTCGCGTCCAGGCCGTCGTGGGCCGAGGCCAGGCCGGCGCAGCCGATCACGAGCGGGACGGCAAGGGAACCGACAGCCAGGACACGCTTGAGAGCGCGCATGAAAATCTCCTCCACGGAGTTTCCGGTTGAGGTGGCGGCACCGATCGGCCCGCCCCGACTCAGGGAGCCACGCCCCACATCCCGCCGCAACCGACACGGTGCCCACTGCGGCCGACGCGGCCTCTGACGCGCCGCAGTGACCAGCGGATACACATATCGGACGATTGCCGTGGGGGTCATTCGACCGGAGCAGGCCCACGACACTCCAACGGCCCCGCCCGACCCACCGCACAGGACACTCCCCCAGCGGCCCGACGCCGGCCGGCTCCCGCCGAGCACACCTCCGGCTTCCGCCGAAGTCTCGGCCACTGCGGCCGAGTTGGCGGGTCGCCGCCCCTTGACAGGATTCCCGCGAAGTGCAGAATGACTTCATTATGAAGCAGGTAAATAAATCAATGGAGTCGTCGGCCGGTCCGCTGGGGCGGGATGCCGAGGGCCGGCTCTACGACAGCAGGGTGCGGACGGCCATGGGCGCGTTCACCAAGGGCGGGGACACCCTGGCACTGGAGGCCGCGGCCGCCGCACGGTCGGCGTTCCACGCGGTGGAGAAGCTACGGGCGCACGGATCGCAGGGACGGGGGTTGAGCGCGGGGGCGCTGGATGTGCTGGTGCGGCTCGGGGCCGCGGGCGAAGCGGGTGAAGCGGGTGAAGCGGGTGAACCGGGGCTGACTGTGGGCGAGTTGGCCCGGGCCGGCGGGGTGAGCCCGCGCAACGCGACCGGCCTGGTGGACACCCTGGAGCGGGAGGGGCTGGCCCGCCGCTCCCCCGACCCGAACGACCGGCGGGCGGTGCTGGTCACCGCGACGCCCGAAGGGCTGGCCTGGCTGGAGGAGTTCCGGGTGCCCACCGAGCGCGCGATGGCCGCCGTGTTCCGCGGCTTCAGCCCCGAGGAGATGGCCCAACTGCGGCACCTGTGCCTGCGGTTGGTGGAGAACCAGCAGCAGATCGAGCAGTACCTGGGCGCCGTCGCGGACGGCCCGGGCCCGGACGTCAGCTGACCCCGGGGCCTCCGCGCGGCCGGCCGGAGCGGCGCCCCGCTTCGACCGGCCGCGCAACCACTCCGCGGTGATCAAGGCCGCCACCGTGGACACGATCAGCAGCGGCATCGAGTCGGCCGCCTGGCCGCCGAGCAGCGCGGCGGCCAGGACGGTGCTGGTGACGGGCAGGCCGGTGACGGCGGCACCCGAGGCCGCGAGGCCGACCGCCAGCGCGGGCGCGGCCCCGAAGCCGGGCAGCGGCGCACAGGCCGTGCCGAGGGCCGTACCGAGCAGGGGCGCCGGGAAGATCGGGCCGCCGCGCAGGCTGCCGAGGGCGATCGACCAGCCCAGCCCCTTGAAGAGCACGAGGGCGAGCAGCACGCCGACCGGCCAGTCGGCCGGATCGGCGGCGAGCACGCCCAGGGTGGCCTGCCCGGAGAGCGCGACCTGCTCCGGGGAGCGGCCGGTGAGCAGGGCGTACGCGGCGAGGCAGCAGCCGACGGCGACCGCGCACAGCACGATGCGCAGGGCGGTCTGTCGCGCGGTGCCGGTCGTGACGAAGGCCTTCACCCCGCGGCCGAAGGTCTGCCCCGCCACGCAGACCAGGGCGATCGCGGCGGCCAGCGGAACGCCCCGGAGGAAGTCCCCCGGGTCGGGCACCCCGCTCCTCGGCACGCTCGGCAGCGAGAGCGCACCGATCGACAGGCCGGTCCAGTGGCCGAAGCCGGTGAAGACCAGCGCCCCGAGCCCGCCGGACAGCGGGCTGGGCAGGATCAGCGCGGTCGGCTGCGGGCCGCCCAGCCCGGCCGCCTCGATCAGCATCACGGCGGCTACCACCAGGGGGCCTGGTGGTGGCCGAGCGTCTCCGGCAGGCTCTCCCGGACCCACTGCTGGAGCTCGTGCTCCAGGTTGACGACGCCGAAGGCCGCCAGCGAGACCGGGACGCCGACCAGCCCCGAGACCAGCAACAGGCGGAAGTAGCCCTTGTGCGGCAGCACCTCGCGCAGGGTCGGGCCGCTGCTCCGCTGCTGGGACGTCGTCGGCATCGCCGCTCCCTCGCGCTCCCGGGCCGCCCGCCGTCGGCGAGGGCCGTCCCGGGACCGAGTCTCGCCCGGAGCCGGACGTCCCGCACGGCGCACGGGCCGTCGACCGGGGCCACGGCGAACGCGGCTGCGCCGTGCGGGTGAGGATCAGACCTGGCGGGCGTCGGCGCCCAGCGCGCTCTCGATGCCCTGGACCATCCGCCACAGCGGCGCGCGGCGGCTGGCGACCAGGACCACGACGTCGTCGGACTCGCCGTCGGCGGCATCGCCCTGGCGCTCGCCCCAGGTGCCGGTGACGAAGGCCATCGCCGCGTCCACCTCGGCCACCCAGTCGCTCTCCCCGCCCGAGCGCAACCAGGTGCGCAGGGCGTGGTTGTGCGCGGAGACGACGGCCGCGGCGATCACGTCCGCACGCAGCGGGCCGTCGGGGCGGTCGGCGAAGCGGCCGCGCAGATAGGCGGCCAGGGTGTGCTCGTAGCGCCAGACCACGGACAGCTCGTACGCGCGCAGGCCGGGCACCTTGCGGGTCAGGCGGTAGCGCTGGACGGAGAAGGAGGGCTGCTCGGCGTACATCCGCAGGACCAGGCGGGCGGCGTCGCAGGCGTGCCTGACCGGGTCCTCCTCACCGGTGCCGGACTCCAGGAACTCCGTCATCTCGGCGAGGCTGCGCTCGTGGTCGGGGAAGACCACGTCCTCCTTGGCCGGGAAGTAGCGGAAGAAGGAGCGCCGGCCGACGCCGGCCAGCGAGACGATGTCGTCGACGGTCGTCTGTTCGAAGCCGCGCTCCAGGAAGAGCTCGAAGGCCGCGGCCACCAGCGCCTCGCGCATCGCCGGCTTCGAGGGCCCGTCATTCATGGACTGGTCCTGCTCTTCCTTCTCACTCATTCACCGGAACTTAGCATCGGGACGATGCCTCGGCACCGACGGCCGGGCGGCCGGCCGACCCGCCGTCGGTGCACGTCGAGGTGGGGTTACGGGTGGGGTTACGGGAGGTTGCGGGCCATCACGATCCGCTGGACCTGGTTGGTGCCCTCGTAGATCTGCGTGATCTTCGCGTCC
>NZ_JBHXEM010000259.1:0-4115 GCF_042724755.1 Kitasatospora sp. NPDC127067
ACCCCGCACACCGGCGACCTCACCGATCGCCACCCACTCCGACGAACCCGCACCCTCCGGACCCGCCGGAACCGGCACCGGCAACGGAACCGGCACCCAGTCCACCGCGAACAACGCCTCCGGCCCACCCTCACCGACCGGCCGAAGCGCCTCCGCCGAAACCTCCCGCAGTACCAGGGAGCCCACGGACGCCACGGGAGCACCGAGTTCGTCGGCGGCCAGGATCGCCACACCGTCGGCCGCCGGACTCACGGCGACGCGCAGCGCGGACGCTCCGACGGCGTGCAGCTGGACACCGGTCCAGGCGAAGGGCAGTCGCGTCGCCCCGCCCTCGGCCTCGACCAGGCCGCTGACGTGCAGCGACGCGTCCAGCAGCGCCGGGTGCAGACCGAAACCGCCCGCCTCACCCGCCGCCTCCTCGGGCAGCGCGACCTCCGCATAGACGGTCCCACCCACCCGCCAAGCCGCACCCAGACCCCGGAACACCGGACCGTAGCCGTACCCGACCTCGGCCAGAGCCTCGTAGAAACCCTCCAGCGGCAGTGCCGTGGCACCGGCCGGCGGCCAGGCGGCCAGATCGAACTCCGGCGCCCGCTCCTGCGCGGTCAGGGTTCCCACCGCGTGGCAGATCCACGGCGCGGTCCCGCCGGCGTCCGGCCGGGCGTGGATCTCCACCCGGCAGTCGCCCTCCTCGCCCGAGGCCGCCACCCGCACCTGGAGGTGCACGCCGCCCTGCTCGGGCAGCGGCAGCGGCGCCTGGAGCACCAGCTCCTCCAGGACCGGGCGGTCGATCTGCTCGCCCGCGCGCAGCGCCATGTCCACGAAGGCAGTCCCCGGCACCAGCGCCTGGCCCTGGACGGCGTGGTCCGCGAGCCACGGGTGGGTGGCGAGCGACAGCCGTCCGGTCAGCAAAAGGCCGTTGTCTCCGGCCAGTTGAACCGCAGCGCCGAGCATCGGGTGGCCGGCCGACAGCTGGCCGACCGAACCGGCGTCTCCGGACCGGACGGCCGGGCGCGGCCAGTAGCGCTCGCGCTGGAAGGCGTACGTCGGCAGTTCGAGCCGTCGACCGGCCGGCAGCACGGCCGACCAGTCCACGTCCGCACCGGCCGTCCAGAGCCGGGCCAGGGCGGTCAGCGCGGTGCCCGACTCCTCCCGCTCACGGCGCAGCAGCGGCGCGAACACGGCCTCGGCAACCGCCTGTCCGGCCAAGCCGCTCAGCACCGCGTCCGGGCCCAGCTCGACGTAGCGGGTGACGCCCTGGCGGTGCAGGGTGTCGACGCCGTCGGCGAAGCGGACGGCCTCGCGGACCTGGCGGACCCAGTAGTCGGGGGTGGTGAGCAGCCCGGGCTCGGCGATCCCGCCGGTCAGGTTCGACACGATCGGAACGCGCGGCTCGGCGAAGGTCAACCCGCCGAGCACGGAATCGAATTCTTCCAGCATCGGCTCCATCAGCGCCGAGTGGAACGCGTGCGAGACCGTCAGCCGACGGGTCTTGCGGCCCTCGGCCTTCCAGCGGGCCGCGAACTCCTCGACCACCTCGACGGGGCCGGAGACCACGAGGGAGGTCGGGCCGTTGACGGCCGCGACGTCCAGCCGGTCACCGACCTCCGCCCGCACCTCGGCCTCGGTGGCCTGCACGGCGAGCATCGCCCCGCCCTCGGGCAGCGCGTCCATCAGCCGGCCACGTGCCGCCACCAGGGCGCACGCGTCGGCGAGCGAGAACACGCCCGCCGCATGGGCGGCGGCGATCTCGCCGATCGAGTGCCCGAGCAGGAAGTCGGGTGCCACGCCCCAGGATTCGAGCAGCCGGAACGAGGCCACCTCGACCGCGAACAGCCCGGCCTGCGCCCACACCGTCCGGTCCAGATCCTCGACGCCGTCGAGGACGACCTCCCGCACCGACCGCCCGAGCCTCGCGTCCAGCTCCGCACAGACCGCGTCAAAGGCCCCGGCGAACACCGGGAACGCCTCGTACAGCCCGCGGCCCATGCCGACCCGCTGCGCACCCTGCCCCGTGAACAGGAACGCCGTCCGGCCCTCGACCGCCGTGCCCGAGACCACCCCCTCGCCGGGCCGGCCCTCGGCCAGCGCGGTCAGGCCTGCCCCGATCGCGGCAGCCGTGTCACCGACGGCCACCGCGCGGTGCTCCAGCGCCGCCCGGGTGACGGCCAGCGCGTGCCCCGCGGCCGCCGGGTCGGGCCCGGTCGCCGCGAACTCGGCCAGCCTCGC
Organism: Kitasatospora sp. NPDC127067; assembly: GCF_042724755.1. Taxonomy (NCBI): domain Bacteria; kingdom Bacillati; phylum Actinomycetota; class Actinomycetes; order Kitasatosporales; family Streptomycetaceae; genus Kitasatospora; species Kitasatospora sp. NPDC127067. The sequence continues at coordinate 2,230 of NZ_JBHXEM010000259.1, forward strand.
CGCCTGTCCGCGCAGCCCCTCCGGGGTCTTCGCGGACACCGGCCAGAGCACCGGACCGCTGTTCTCCACCGGTTCCGGTGCGGGCAGCGGATCGCCCTGCTCCAGGATGACGTGGGCGTTGGTGCCGCTGATACCGAAGGAGGACACGCCCGCGCGGCGCGGACGGTCCGCCTCCGGCCACGGCCGGGCCTGCGTCAGCAGCTCCACCGCGCCCGCCGACCAGTCGACGTGCGAGGTCGGCTCGTCCACGTGCAGCGTGGCCGGGAGGACGCCGTGGCGCATCGCCTGCACCATCTTGATGACGCCCGCGACACCGGCCGCCGACTGGGTGTGGCCGATGTTGGACTTGATCGAGCCCAGCCACAACGGCCGGTCGGCCGGCCGGTCCTGGCCGTAGGTCGCCAGCAGCGCCTGGGCCTCGATCGGGTCTCCGAGCGGAGTGCCGGTGCCGTGCGCCTCCACCACGTCCACCTCGGACGGGGCGAGCCGCGCGGAGGCCAGCGCCTGCCGGATCACCCGCTCCTGGGAGGGGCCGTTCGGCGCGGTGAGCCCGTTGGAGGCGCCGTCCTGGTTGACCGCGCTGCCGCGGATCACCGCGAGCACCCGGTGCCCGTCCCGACGGGCGTCGGACAGACGCTGGAGCACCAGCACGCCGACGCCCTCGGACCAGACGGTGCCGTCGGCCCCGGCGGAGAACGCCTTGCAGCGTCCGTCCGAGGCCAGGCCGTCCTGCCGGTCGAACTCGGCGAACACCCCCGGGGTGGACATCACGGTCACACCGCCGGTCAGTGCCATCGCGCACTCGCCGCGCTGCAGCGCCTGGATCGCCCAGTGCATCGCCACCAGGGAGGAGGAGCAGGCGGTGTCCACGGTGACGGCCGGGCCCTCCAGGCCGAACACGTACGAGACGCGGCCGGAGAGGATGCTGGTGGCGGCGCCCGTCATCAGGTGCCCCTCCGACTCCGGCAGGTCCATCCCGGCGCCGTAGCCGAACGCCGAGGCGCCGACCAGGACGCCGGTGGAGGACCGATGCATGGACAGCGGGTCGAGGCCGGCGGCCTCGAAGGCCTCCCAGGAGGCCTCCAGCAGCAGCCGCTGCTGCGGGTCCATCGCCAGCGCCTCGCGCGGCGAGATCCCGAACAGCCCGGCGTCGAAGTCGGCGGCGTCGTGCAGGAAGCCGCCGCGCGGCGTGTAGGTGGCGTCGGCGACCTCGATCTCCCAGCCGCGGTCGGCCGGGAAAGCGGTCACGCCGTCGAAGCCCTCGGCCAGCAGTCGCCAGAGCCGCTCGGGGTTGTCCGCGCCGCCGGGGAAGCGGCAGCTCATGCCGATGATCGCGATGGGCTCGCCGGTGTCCACGGCCGTCTCGACGAACGGCGCCACGGAGGCGGCCCGCTCGAAGAGCAGCTCGTCGAGGTGCTCGGCCAGCACGGCCGGGGTCGGGTAGTCGAAGACCAGGGTCACCGGCAGCCGCAGCCCGGTGACGGCGTTCAGCCCGTTGCGCAGCTCCACGGCGGTCAGCGAGTCGAAGCCGAGCTCCCGGAACGCGTGCCGGGGGCCGACCGCGTCCGTGGCGCCGTGGCCGAGCACGGTGGCCGCGCTGCTGCGGACCAGCTCCAGCAGCTGCGCGCGCCGATCCTCGGCCGGCAGCGGCCGCAGCCGCGCCAGCAGTCCGGACTCCGCGCCCGCGCCCCGGTCGGCGGCCCGCCGGGCGGACGGCCGGATCAGGCCGCGCAGCAGCGGGGGCACCCCATGGGTGGAGACGGCCTGCGCGGCGGCCAGGTCCAGGACCGTCGGCAGCAGGTGCGGTACGGGCAGGGTGATCGCCCGGTCGAACAGGGCCAGGGCCTGCGCGGTCGGCAGTCCCGAGCCGCTGCGTGCCGAGGAGA
>NZ_JBHXEM010000260.1:0-4083 GCF_042724755.1 Kitasatospora sp. NPDC127067
CCACTCGGGCACGGCCGGCGGACCGGCCCGGATGCCCCCGGGCCCTCGCCCGCTCAGCGGGCCGGCCGCGGCGGCCAGGCGCCCGGGGCCAGGACGCCGGTGGCGTAGGCCCGGGCGACCAGGGCGGTGCGGTTGGGGACGCGCCAGCGCCGGGTGAGGCGGGCCAGGTGGTAGTTGATCCCGTCCGGGGTGACACCGATCTCCCGGGCGATCTGCGCCGTGGTGTCGCCCCGGGCCGCCGCGGCCAGGATCCGGGCCTCGACCGGGCTGACCTCGACCTGCGGGCCGGGAGCCGGGGCGGCGGCCGCTGGCTGCGCCGCCCGCAGCGACAGCAGCAGGCTCGGGGTCTGCTCCGGGGTGTCGCCGACCAGGTCGACGGTCATCTCGCCGTGCCGCTCGCGGCCGTCGGCGGACGTCCAGGAGACCCGCGCCGGGTACTGCGAGCGGCGGTGCAGCCGGACGGCCTCGGTGAGCGCCTCAAGGGTGCCGGTGTCCCGCAGGGTGAAGAACTCCAGGATCCTACGGTTGTGCAACTGACCTGGCAAGCAGCCGAATTCGACCGCCATGGCGCGGTTGACGATCAGGATGCGCCCCCCGAACTCGCACACCGCGATCGGCAGCGGCACGTGGTCCAGCAACCGCAGCGCCCGGTTGCGCCAGATCACCGCCGCTTCCCGCGGGCTGTCCGGTACCGGGCCGCAGCCCTCGGTCGTCCGCATCCGTGATTCTCCTTCCCCGGGGCCGACGCTGACGGTCCGTAGCAAGCCCGTAACCGACCCGGGCACTACACAATCATGTAGTGACCGCGGCCCGCACCCCCTCCCGGTGGGCGCACAGTGGTGGGAGACGAAAGTTTCCTGCCGTGGGAGGGGCACACCGATGACCGAGACCGTGGAGCGCACGACCGAGGACGAGCGGGCGGCCGGGGGCGAGAGCCGGGCCGTCCCCCTGGTGGACATCTCGGCGATGCCGCCGGCCGCCGCCCCGGTGCTGCGCATCATGGAGCTGGCCAGAGAGCACGGCCCGGCCTTCGTCCAGCGACTGCACGGCCGGGACACCCTGGTCGTCAGCGGCCTGGAGCTGGTCACCGAGCTGGCCGACGAGACCCGGTTCACCAAGTCGATCGGCCCGGCCCTGGAGAACGTCCGGCAGTTCACCGGAGACGGCCTGTTCACCGCCTACAACGACGAGCCCAACTGGGCCCGGGCGCACGACATCCTGATGCCCGCCTTCGCGCTCGGCTCGATGCGCACCTACCACCCGGTGATGCTGCGGGTGGCCCGCCGGCTGGTCGACTCCTGGGACCGACGGGAGGCCGCCGGACAGCCGGTGGACGTGCCCGGCGACATGACCCGGATGACCCTGGACACCATCGGCCTGGCCGGGTTCGGCTTCGACTTCGGTTCCTTCGAGCGGGACGAGCCGCACCCCTTCGTCGAGGCGATGGTGCGCTGCCTGGAATGGGCGATGACCAGCCTCACCCGCGACCCGGAGGCGGACCACCGCGAGCGCGACGCGGCCTTCCGCGCCGACTCCGACTACCTGGCCGCCGTGGTGGACGAGGTGATCGCCGCCCGCGCCGAGGAGGACGTCCAGGGCCCGGCCGAGGACCTGCTCGGTCTGATGCTCGGTGCCGTTCGCCCCGCGGACGGCACCCGGCTGGACGCCGAGAACATCCGCAACCAGGTGATCACCTTCCTGATCGCCGGCCACGAGACCACCGCCGGCGCGCTCTCCTTCGCGCTGTACTACCTGGCCAAGCACCCGACCGCGCTGCGCCAGGTGCAGCGGGAGGTGGACGAACTCTGGGGCGACCAGGCCGATCCCGAGCCCTCCTACGAGGACGTCGGACGGCTGCGCCACACCCGCCAGGTACTCAACGAGGCGCTGCGGCTGTGGCCGACGGCGCCCGCGTTCAGCCGGGAGGCGCGCGCGGACACCCTGCTCGGCGGACGCATCCCGCTGCGCGCCGGGGAGACCGTCCTCGTCAGCACGCCGCTGCTGCACCGCGACCCGGCGTGGGGCGACAACCCGGAGCTGTTCGACCCGTCCCGGTTCGACCCGGAGTACGAAGAGAGCCGCTCCCCGCACGCCTTCAAGCCCTTCGGCACCGGCGAACGCGCCTGCATCGGGCGGCAGTTCGCGCTGCACGAGGCCGTCATGCTGCTCGGCATGCTGGTGCACCGCTACCGGCTGATCGACCACGCCGACTACCGGCTGACCCTCAAGCAGACGCTCACCATCAAGCCCGACGGGTTCACCCTCGGCCTCGCCCGGCGCACGCCCGCCCCGGCCTTCGACGCCTCCCCCGCGGACTCCCTCGCCGCCGCCGCGCCGACGGCGGTCGACCGGCAGGCCGGACCGGCCGCCGGGCGTCCCGGACGGGTCCGGCGGGGCACCGGGCTGCTGCTCCTGCACGGCTCCAACTACGGTGCCTGCCGGGAGTTCACCCGGCAGCTCGCGGAGGCCGCCGCCGACCTCGGCTGCGAGACCGTGACCGCCCCGCTGGACGCGTACGCGGACGGCCTGCCCACCGACCGGCCGGTGGTGATCACCGCCGCCTCGTACAACGGGCAGCCGACCGACGACGCGGCCCGGTTCGTCCGCGGGCTCCAGGAGTCCCGGGAGGGCGGCGGGGCCGAGGGCGTCGAGTACGCGGTGCTCGGCATCGGTGACCGCACCTACGCCGCGACCTACCAGCGCGTCCCGGCGCTGATCGACGACCGGCTCGCCGAGCTCGGCGGCACCCGGCTGCTGGCCCGCGCCGAGGCCGACGCCTCCGGCGACCTGGAGGGCACCGTGCGGCAGTTCACCGGGGCGCTGCGCGAGGCCCTGCTGGCGCGCTACGGGGACGCCGACGCCCCCGCCGGGGTGCCGCCGGTGGCCGCGTACACGGTGACCGAGGTGACCGGCGGCCCGTTGGCCGCGCTCGCCGCCCGGCACGACACGGTGGAGCTGACCGTCACCGCCGTCGGCAGCCTGACCGACCCGGCCTACCACCGGGTCAAGCGGCTGGTCCGGCTGGCCCTGCCGGAGGGCACCGGCTACCGGACCGCCGACCACCTCACCGTGCTCCCGGCCAACGAACCGGTGCTGGTCGAGCGCGCCGCCAAGCTGTTCGGCGCTGACCCGGACACGGTGCTGAACATCGTGGCGCACCGGCGCACCGGACTGGCCGTCGACCGCCCGCTGACCGTCCGCGAGCTGCTCACCCGTCACGTCGAGCTGCAGGACCGCCCGAACGCCGAGCAGCGCGCCGCGCTGGCGTCGCTCAACCCCTGCCCGCCCGAGCAGGCCGCCCTGCGGGCCCTGCCCGACGACGACCCGCGCACCCTGCTGGACCTGATCGAGGACCACCCGGCGCTGCGGGAGCGGCTGAGCTGGCCGGTGCTGCTGGAGCTGCTGCCGCCGATCCGGCCGCGGCACTACTCGATCTCCTCCTCGCCCACCGGCGACCCCGGCCAGGTGGAGCTGATGGTCTCGGTGCTCAGCGCCCCGGCCCGCTCGGGCCGGGGGACGTTCCGGGGCGCCGGATCCGGCTACCTCGACCGGGTCGCCGTCGGCGACACCGTGCTGGCCCGGGTCCAGCCCTGCCGGGAGGCGTTCCGGATCGGCCACCGCACCCCGGTGGTCATGGTCGCGGCCGGCACCGGCCTGGCACCCTTCCGGGGCGCCGTCGCCGACCGCCGGGCGCTGCTCGCGCGGGGCGCCGCCCTCGCCCCGGCGCTGCTGTACTTCGGCTGCGACGACGAGGCGGCGGACTACCTGCACCGCGGCGAGCTGGAGGCCGCCGAGCGGGCCGGCGCGGTCTCGCTGCGGCCCGCCTTCAGCGAGCGGCCCCAGCAGGGGCGGCGCTACGTGCAGGACCGGATCGCGGCCGAGGCGGCCGAGGTCTGGGAGCTGCTGGAATCCGGCGCCGAGGTGTACGTGTGCGGCGACGGGGCCCGGATGGCGCCGGGCGTCCGGGCGGCCTTCCGGGCGCTGTACCGGGAGCGCACCCCGGGCGCCGACGAGCAGCGGGCGCAGGCCTGGCTGAAGGGGCTGATCGAGGCCGGCCGGTACGTCGAGGACGTGTACGCTGGC
>NZ_JBHXEM010000261.1:0-4045 GCF_042724755.1 Kitasatospora sp. NPDC127067
ATCCGCCGCTACATCATCTGGCGAAACAAGCACGCCACCGACGAGCGCCTACGCGACGTCGTCACCAGGGCGAACGTTGCCTGATGCGGCACTAGAAACCCAACCTCTGGCCGTTCATCGTCCACAACGAGACCGACGGATACGCCCTCGTCTACGGCAGCACCGACTGCTCGGGGGACGTCATCGCCATCGTCCCCCCGGGTGGGAGGTCGACCCAGGAGTTCGGCGGCAGTGTGTACGCCGTCTGACCGCCTGCGCCCGCGCCGTCGCGACCGCCCGATGCCGCAGGCCGGCGGGGCCGCAGAAACTGCCGCCGGTCCCTCCCGCCGCTCCGGGGAGGAGTGGGCGGCGAGGCACGCCAGCGGCCCTTCAACGACCCTTCGCGCCGACGGAGTTGATGCCGTACCTCTTCCGGAAAGTCCATGCCGGACCAGCGGGCCGCGGGGTGGGAGGCAATGCTTTGCCTCGCTAAGCCCTTGGCCGATTCGGTGAGGTCCGCGGCCGGCTCGATGGCTCCGGCCGCCGAGGCGCTGTTCCCCTCCGGACTTCCGGCCCGGGTTTACGCGGTGGCCGGCCGGATCGGCGGTGAGATGCCCGGCAAGGCGCTGACGTCTCGGTCGGGGCACTGGATTTCGGACTGCGCTCTCTCGGTCGGCCCGCGATGCAGCCCGGCTGATGTGACTCTGTGTGACGGCTCGGGTGGACATCATGTAGGTCGTGTGCGGATAATGCTATCGGGGAGTGGCGGGTTCGAGGACGTTCCGAAAAGCCTCGTCCGGGCCGCGGGGCACCGTGTGCCGCGGATCGGGGTCGTGCCGCCGAACGTGGACGCGGAGTCAGGTCCTCCATGTGCGTTCAGTTCACCAGCTAGGGCGGAGGGCGCACAGTGACGTACATCAACGGCAACCAATGGACCGAGCAGGCCGTCGAGGCCCGCTACCGGAACTCGTTCGGCAGGGCCGCCGGGTACCTGCCGGCGGACAGGACCGTCGTCCACGCCTGGCTGGACGAACTCGGCGGGTACGTCGAGCGGCAGCGGGCGCAGAGAGCAGTCGTCCGGCATGATTCGGTGGCCGGCCTGGCGAGGCTGATCGATCGGGATCCCGTGGTACGGATGTACGTGAGCCTGATGATCGAGCAGGCCAAGGAGTTCAAGAAGGACGGGGTGCGTGACATCCCCGACCTGCTCGACCACCTCGACACCATCGTCACCTGGGCCCCGCGCTACACCGACAAGATCCACTTTCCGATGTCCGCCCTGTTCGTCGACATGATGTACACGCCGGCCGGCCAGGCGGTCTTCCGCAACAGGGACCTCAACAGGGCGCTCGTGGGGATCCTGCGGGAGTGGTGCACATACCTGGACAGCCCGGCCAGCCGCGAGGTGCTGACCACCGGCCAGTGGCTGTCACCGGATGCCCGGCAAAAGCTCAAGCTCGACGACTTCGACGTCGATTTCACGCAGCCCTACGGCGGCCTGGCCTCGTTCAACGACTTCTTCCACCGGCAGATCAGACCCGAGAAGCGCCCGATCGCGGGCAGCACGGATCCCAAGGTCATCGTTGCCCCCAACGACGGCAGCGTGGTCAAGATCCAGCGGAACGTGCAGCGCAGCGACGAGTTCTGGATCAAGGGCCAGCGCTACTCCCTCTACGACATGCTGGACGGCAGCGATCTGACGGACGGCTTCGTCGGGGGCGACGTCTACCAGTCGTTCCTCTCCGGCGGCGACTACCACCGCTGGCACACCCCGGTCGGCGGCACGGTCATCAGTGCCCGGGTGGTCGACGGGCTGACGTTCACCGAACTCGAATCGGCGGGGTTCGACCCGGATGCCGGAACCCAGTCGCAGATCTACGAGGCCTCGGTCAACGCCCGCGCCCTGATCTTCGTCAAGAGTCCCGATCCCATCGGCGTCGTCTGTGTGATGCCCATCGGCATCACCGAGATCTCCTCGCTCACCATCGGCGTCATGCCGGGGCAGAAGGTCGACAAGGGGGACGAGCTGGGCTACTTCAGTTACGGCGGCTCCAGCATGGTCCTGGTCTTCCAGCCGGGTGCCGTAGCCGCCTTCGACGTGCCGGACAACACGACCGGTGACATGGAGAAGGGCCAGTGGTGCGCGGTCAACTCACAGATCGCCCAAACCCATTGAGAGCCACGAAATCCGGTGGGACGTCGGTCCGCCGCGGCTGGGGGCCGGATGGCCGCCGCGCCAGCGCCCGCCGCGACGACGGCACGTGCGGCGACCACGGCCGGCTGCGGTTCTTCCTGCGGGAGCCAACGACGGCAGGGTCCACCACGTCGACACCGGCCCCACGAACCTGATGTTCCAGGAAATCCGGGGTAACTCGCCGGCCGGGAGTTCAACCCGGACACCTTCCGCGACATCGCCCCGCATACGAGGAATTCCGCGGTCCCATGGACCACCGTCCGTCCGGCGGGCAGCCGGCCCCCTCTGGCGAGGTGCACGACGGATCCAGCAGGCGCGGCCACCGCGGCCGACAGGGCACCACCCCCACCGACGACAGGAGAGCGACGATGACCGCCACACCCACCTCGACCGAGGTGATCAAGGAACTCAAGGACAGGCTGGACAAGGACCAGGACCTGGCCAAACTGCTGGGGGAATCACTCCAGCAGGCGCAGGCGACTGCAGAGGTGAGCCTCAAACCCGTGCTGTTCAAGGCGTTGAAATGGCCGAAGGACGTCCCCGGCTACCTCGACTACCTGACGGAGTTCTCCGAGTGGGCGCCGAGGCAGGACCCCGGCGACGCCTGGTCCAACGACAAGGGCGGGCAGCAGGAGGTCTACGACCGGCTGTGCCACTTCTACTACCTCATCCATCAGAAGGTCGTCGGCGACGGCAACCGGATCGTGCAGAACGATACGTGGTTCAAGGACTGGTTGGTTCGGTACACCACGGCGTGGGGGAGATTCCTCGACACGCCGGCGTCGTTCAGCGCCGGGCAGCTGGAGTCGTTCAAGCTCGCGCCGCTCTACCGCGTCCAGGACTCGATGGTCGACGGCAAGCCTAACGAGCCGAGCGGCTGGCTCACCTTCAACCAGTTCTTCGCCCGCGAGCTCAACCCCGGCCTGCGGCCGATCACCGCCCCGGAGCACAACGCCACGGTGACCATGCCCGCCGACTGCATCTACAAGGAGACGTACCGCATCGACGACAAATCCACCATCGTGATCCCCCCGGCCGACAGCCCGGTACGGCTCAAGCTCACTCACGAAGTCACCACGATCCCGCAACTCCTCAGTAAGAAGAGTAAGCACGGCGCAGATTTCGCCAAAGGGACGTTCGTGCACTACTTCCTCGCTCCGTATTCGTACCACCGCTTCCACACCCCCGTGGCCGGGCAGGTGGTGGAGTGCTTCCCCATCCACGAGAACGCCTACCTGGACGTCGCGATCGACAAGGACGGGCAGTTCGACGCCCCGGACAACAGTGCCGACGGCTACGAGTTCACCCAGGCCCGCGGAGTCATCGTGATCGACACCGCCAACTCCCCCTACGGCAACATCGGGCTGGTCGCGATCGTCCCGGTCGGCATGGCGCAGGTCGATTCGGTGAACATGACGATGACCGTCGGCGCCCAGGTGCCGAAGGGTGAGGAGTTCGGCTACTTCCTCTTCGGCGGCTCCGACATCATCCTCCTGTTCCAGGAGGGCCGCGCGCCGGCCATCGACACCGATCGCGGGTACCGCAACTACGGGACCTCGATCTCCATCCCGCCGCCGCCCCCGAGAGGTCTCTGACCGCGAACGCTCATGAGGGTCCGCCGGCTCGTCGACGGGCCCTTTGCGGTGAGTGCCGACGGACCGGGAACCGCTCGCGCGGCCAGGACCGCCGATGCCGGGGCCTGGTGCAGGACGTCGACGTCGATCCCGGCTGTCCAGGGCCGGTCGCGGAGTCTCGTTCCGTCGATCTCGCCCAGGGCCGTGAGGGGCGGTGCATCCGCAAGGTGGAGCCACTCCACGGTCGCGATGCTGACCCGGCAAGCCGCCCCCGGGCCCCAACCCCCCCCCCCCCAGC
>NZ_JBHXEM010000262.1:0-3896 GCF_042724755.1 Kitasatospora sp. NPDC127067
CCCGAGGGAAATCCGCGTACCAGGAGGAGAAATGACCCAGCACGGCAAGGTCCTGGCGATCGTGACGAACTACGGCGTCGAACAGGACGAACTGCTCGTCCCCGTACTGCACCTGCGCGAGAACGGCGTCCACGTCGACATCGCCGCCCCCGAACAGGACGGGATCCGCACCCTGGTCGGGGACAGGGAGCCCGGCGAGACAGTGCAACCGACACTCACCCTCGACGAGGTCGACGCCAGCGGCTACGACTTGCTGCTCATCCCGGGCGGCACCATCAACGCGGACACCCTCAGGCTCCACCGGGCGGCCGTTGACACGGTGCTCGCCTTCACCACCGCCGGACGGTCCGTCGCCGCCATCTGCCACGGCCCATGGCTGCTGGCCGAAGCGGGCGTGGCCTACGGCAAGCGGCTCACCTCCTACCCGTCGCTGCGTACCGACCTGGCCCACGCCGGCGCCACCTGGGCCGACGAACCGCTGGTCACGGACGACGCCAACAACTGGCGGCTGGTGACTTCACGCAACCCCGGTGACCTCGAACACTTCCTCCGGGGAATCGATGCCGCGCTGCGTACCCGGGCCGGGGCCGCCGACCCGCGCTGAGTGCGGGCCACGTGCGGACGACCGTTTGGCTCCGGGGCTCCCGAGGGACACGCAGGGGCGATGGGAACCCGCCCATGACGGAGACGGGGCTTCAGGGCCCGCCGGCGGGCCGCCCCCTACCCGGCAAGGACACAGAACGGAGCATTCGCCGTGCACTACGACGAAGACCTGCTGGAGCAGCTGACCGCCGACCACCGGTCCGTGCTGGTCCACTTCAGCGAACTCAGTGGCGTACCCAGTGGGGACCTGCAGCGCAAGGACCTGGCCGATCTCGTGACCGATCAACTGGTCCGCCACACCCGGGCGGAGGAGCAACACCTCTATCCGATCGCCCGGGACCGGTTGGCCGACGGGCCGGCCGTTGTGGAACGCGAACTCGCCGACCACCGCGCGGTGGAGGCGTTGCTGGAGGAACTCCGCCCGACCCACGTCACCTCGCCCCGCTTCGACCGGCTGGTCGCCCGGCTGGCCGAGGAGGTGACCCGGCACGCCGGCGACGAGGAGGCGCGGCTCTTCCCGGCCGTACGGGCCGTAACGAGCGAGGCCGAGCTGCGCGACCTCGCGGTCAGGGCGCGGGAGACCAAGGAGTCCTCGACCGGTCGGCCCCGCCATCAGCCACCCACCGAACGCCCGGCGGACCGCCTGCCGCCACCTGAGCGGTCGGTCGTCGAGCGGGTGCGGGACTTCCGGGCTCCGGGCGGACCGCACTGACCCCGCGCGGCGCCCGAACCCATCGACCGTGGGGCCGCCGGTCGCAGTCGGTGACGATCCGTACGACCAGCTGCCGGAGCGACGGACAACCCGTCTGACGTCCAGTGAACCCCCGTCGCGGCTGGCACCGGGTTCGGTACGGGCGCGGCTTCCTCTAGCGCGATGCGACGGGTGCGACGCTAGGTGACGACGATGCCGTGGCCCGACTCAAGGGTCCGGGCCCCTCGCCGGCGCCTACGGACTTGTGGATCTGTCCCAGGTTCAACGGTCGCATCCAGGTGGTGGGTGCGCCGCCGACCGGCCCGGTACCTGTGCCACCCGGACTTCCGGGCCCGCCAGGAGGAGGCCAAGCACGACCACGTCCTGGCCGTCGCCGTCCGTGGCCCTAATTTCGGGTTCTGGATCACTTTCCGGGCTCTGTCGCTGATTGAGGGGTTCCTCCTTGTTGATCACGGTGACAGGAGGATGCGGCGTCGCAGGAGGTCGAAGTTGGCCCGGCCGTACATCTGTCTCTTCAGCAGTTTGATCCTGGTCACGTTGCCTTCGACAGCGCCCGAGGTGAGGGTGGTGGTCAGGGCGGCGAGGACAGCCGCGCGGTCACGTCGGATCCCGCCGGCCAGCGAGCGGAGTTCTCGTTGTCCGTCGAGACGGACATCGGCGAGCCAGACGTCGAGGGCCAGGTGCTCGCTGCGGCGCTCGCGAACCATGGTGGCCAGGCGCCGGGCGTACTCGGTGGTCGTGGCCAGCGCGGGGCTGCGCTCGCACAGCTCCTCAAGGCACTTGCGTTCGGTGTCGTCGAGCCGGTCGGGTCGGCGCATGATCCAGTCCGTGACGCGGCGCACGGTCAAGTGAGGAAGCGGGGCCTCCGCCGGGATCGCTCCGTTGCGGTAGGGCCGCAGGTGCCGCTGGACGGTGTTGACGTCCCCGCGGTAGCCCAACTGCTGGATCTCCCGCGTGAGCGCGGCGGCGTTCGTGCAGCCCTCCATCCACCGGTGGTGCAGGTAGCGCCGGTAGTCGTCGACCAGGCTGGGGCGGTGGGTCGCGGCCACGAGGAGTTGCTCGACGTCGGCGGCTCGGGCGAAGCGCAGGACGGTGCCACGACTGAGGCGGAGTTCACGGGCGATGGCACGAAAGCTGTGGCCGCGTTCGATGCGTTCGTGGATCTGCTGGTGGCGCTCACGGGTCCGGGCGACCAGGGGACGCGGCCTGCCGTGGATGTCCAGCTCGTTGAGGGCGGTGGTCCCGGAACGGGGCACGTCATCGTGGTTGTCACCGGCGGTGAGGGGTTCGCGCAGGTCGGCGCGATGGCGGCCGACGACGCGTTCGACGGCCTCGGCGAGGTTGTGCAGGAGGTGCCAGCCGTCGGCGACCTGTTGGGCTTGTGGCGCACCGGCGCGGGCGCCGTCGCGGAAGGAGCCGGCGCGGTCACGGCAGATGATCCGCACCTCGGGGTGGTCGCGCAGCCAGGCGGCGAAGGTGTTGGCGGTGCGGTCCGTGAGGACGTCGACCGGGCGGTGGGTGTCCATGTCGATGAGGATCGTCGCGTAGGTGCGACCGCGGCGCACGGCGAACTCGTCCACACCCAGGCGCGCGACGAGGCCCGATGATGGGAGGGGCAGTGCTCGGATGAGGCGCAGCAGTGTGTCCCTGCACGCGGTCATGGCCAGACGTCCCGAGAGCCGGGCTCCGGCCCGCCCTCCCAGGAACAGTGCGATCTCGGTGAGTTGAGCGGTGAGGGCGGTCGTGCGGCGAGCGTGTCGGGACGTCAGATCCGGGATCTGCTCGGCGAACGTCCGCCGCCCGCACCGGTCGTTGCCGCACACCGGACGCCGCGCTCTCAGTTCCAGGCGCACCCGCCTGCCGGCTACGGGGCGATCTGCCAGTCGCCGCTTGTAGTAGCAGTGCAACCGCGACGATCTGTGCTCGCATCCCGGACAGGCGGCCGACGCCGCCACGGACCGTACGGCAAGGCGAACCTCGCCCTCCCCGACAATCATCTCTTCGATCTCCACCCCGACACCCGGGAAGAGCAGGTCAGCGACCCGAACTCCATCAGCCACGCCCAGGTGATGCCCACCTATCTGTGGCCCCGCGCGAACCCCTCAATCAGCGACAGAGCCCGGAAAGTGATCCAGAACCTAATTTCACCCGTCGGCGACACCGAGTTCCTGCCCGGCAAGTAGGAACGCCTGGGACTGCTCGGTCACAGGATCGCGGGATCACGGCATAGAAGTCCACGTCGGTTCGGCTCTGCCCTCCCGAAGCTGCGTTGGTTTCGGTGCCCTGCCTCGCGTCTGCCGCCCGGCCACCGGCCGGGCGGCAGACGTCGCAGTCGGCCCGCGGCGTCTCAGGCCATCCGCGTGCTGCTCACCGGGTCGCCCCCGAGCCCCGCTCTGCACCTGGTGGCGGCGACGCTCGGAGAAGCCGAGGTGCGACGGCGCCTGGACGCCGGTGCGGATGGCCTGAACACAGGCTGGTACGTCGAAGGGCGGACACACGATGTGTGTCCGCCCTTCGACGTACGTGGTAGCGGGGACAGGATTTGAACCTGCGACCTCTGGGTTATGAGCCCAGCGAGCTA
>NZ_JBHXEM010000263.1:0-3757 GCF_042724755.1 Kitasatospora sp. NPDC127067
CAGCTCCTCGGTCTCCGGCCGGTTCCGTCCCGCGATCGGCACGCCGACCGCCACGTCGGACTGCCCCGAGTACGTGGAGAGCAGCACCTGGAACAGGCCGAGCATCACCATGAACAGCGTGCAGTCCTCGCGCCGCGCCAGCTCCCGCAGCCCACCGGTCACCTCGGCCGGCACCGCGAACTCAAAGCTCGACCCGCGCCCCGACCGCACCGCGGGCCGCGGCCGGTCCGTCGGCAGCTCCAACGGCTCCAGACCCGCCAACGCCTCACGCCAGTAGGCCAATTGACCATCAACAACCGATGCGGATAAGTCGTCGCTACCCACAGCCATCGCTCCGAGAACCCTCTCTAGGCACAGGTCGGCACCCCTCTCGTGCGGGTTGGAGTTCTCTCCGCAGGGCATGCAGGAGAGCTCGCAGCACACAATGAAGGGGACACATCAAGAATGAAGACAAGCCAGTCGGACAACACTCAAGAATGAGGTGCTCAGCGTTTGGCGGCCGCCGCCGCAAATCCTTCAGGAGCCTCATCGTCACCGTTGGGCGACGACGGGAACTTCCGCATGGTACGCAACGGCGAAAGGAGAATCGGAATAAAGGCGAAACAGCCCGCGGCGGCACACACGCAAAGCCCCTGGCGTACCCCGAGCCACCCAGCCACGGCGCCGCCCAGTACGGAGCCGACGGGCATGAAGCTCCAGGTCAGGAATCGCATCGTGGCATTTACTCGCCCGAGATATTCATCGGGGGTCAGGGTCTGTGTGCAGCTGACTTGAGTGACATTGTAGACGACGATCATAAACGCCGTGACACCGTCGGCGCAGGCCGCGATCCAGAGCGTCCAGCCGGATCCGACAAAGGGAAGGACGAGCGCAAAAGGGGAGCCGAGGAGCAGGATCAACCACATGGCAGGACCGGGGCCGGCCTTCTCGGAAATCCGCCTCGCCAGGAAGGACCCGAGGAGCCCACCCGCTCCGGATACGCTCAGGAAGATTCCGATCAAGGCGGGCGACAGATCGAGCGTCCTCGCCAGGAAGAGCATCATCACCGTGTAAGCGGCATACCACGTCAAGTTCAGCCAGGCGGAGGACCCGGCGATCGCGAGGAGCCGAGAGCTTCCGCGCACCAGACGGAGCCCAGCCCCGATCTCCTGGAGCATGCGGGATTCCGGTCCACGGACCGGCTCGGCCTCTTCGGCGCGAATCCGTGCGATGCAAGCCGAGGAGATCAGAAGGCCGACGCTGGTCACCACGAAGGAGACCGGAGCCGTGAGCAGTGCCACGGCCTGACCGCCCAGTGAAGGACCACCCACGGCAAAGACCTGCTGGACGCCGGTGAGCTTCGCATTCCCCTCCAGTACCCTGTCCCGACCCACAAGGCTGGGGAGATAACTCTGGTACGCGACGTCAAAGAATACGTTGCACACGCCGAACAGGAGAACGGTGGCGTAGAGCTGCCAGATCGAAAGGAGGCCGACCCACCAGCACAGAGGAATGGAAAGAAGAATGAGAGAACGCGCAAGCTGGCACAGGACAAGGATTCTGCGACGCCGAAGCCGGTCCACCCACACGCCGGCCGGCAGGCCGACCAGCAGGAACGGGAGAGTGAGGAAGGTGGAGACGAGCCCCACTTCGAACGCTCCGGCATCCAGCGCAAGGACTGCAACCAGCGGGATGGCGATCCTCGCCACACTGACACTGGCGGCACTCACTGCCGTAGCGGCGAAGAGCCCCCTGAATCCTCGGTCTTCTAAAATTCCCGGCTTGTTGGTCATGAAGTTACCATCATAGACAACCAGTCACAGTAAATTGGCAAGGATTTCGCCGTTCGGCGGTCCGGAAAATGATGCCACCGGGGTGGCGAAATTTGCGACAGCATTCGCGAACTGGCCATCTGGAAAATGTCTCGTGCGGGGCCGGCGCGTCAAGCGGAGTGGTGCATCCCGATGGGGGTGGATCTGTCCTGCCGGCCGGATCTCCACGAACGGGGGGGCCTGGCCACTCCGTCGGTCCCTTGTCCCGGCGTTCGGCGTCTCGCTGTCGACCGTACACCGCCGGTGCGCCGCCCCCGCGACGGCCGGGCCTTCGAGGCCCTGGTCATGGTGATCCGGCGGTCCGGCCCGGACTCGACAGTGGCGAGCGGGGTGACTGCCACGGGGGGAAGGCCGTACGCACCGTCTCCTGGCTGCTCGGCCACCGCCGGCTGACCGTGCGACAGGAGCGGGCCGGCGACCAGGCCAACGCTATCCCCGTCCTTGCTGCAGCTCTGGCCTGCGACAAGGGACTCGTCAGACTCACCGCACGGGACATCCGCCAGGGCGACGTGGGACACGAGGGGCTCTCCTTCTGCATAGGCATCCCGCATGGGTTTCGCCGAGACGAACGGAGTGTTGTTGCAATGTAACATTGCACATGTCTCAGTGTGTGGGGCGACGGCTTGAAGGTCAACTACATTCTCGGCACCCGCAGTTCGTGATCATCGGCGCACGGTCGCGGTGACGGTGAGGATGTCCAGGTGAGCCGCCCCATGGGCGGATGCGGACGCCCGCGGCTTGCAGGGCGAGGCTGGAACTGTACGTGGTGAGCATGTTGTTGGGCGACCGAGCCGAGGGAGAGGACGAGCAGGGGCAGGGGCAGGGGCAGGTGACCGAGCCGGGTGGGCAGGATGGCTGGTTACCGCCCCTCCTTCAAGGGGTGCGGAAATCCGTGGGCGGCCCCACGGAAGATCACGTACTGTGTGGCTCCACGCCCCGAGACGAATGGAAGGAGGCGAGTGCCGTGCGGTTCACACCTTTCCAGCGCTCCCTCTTCCGCTGTCCCGGCGTGGTTCGTGAGGTCTGACCGGGAGCGCTCCAAGCAGCCTGTATCCCGGAGGAATCCATGACCGATCCGGTCATCCGCGCGCTCTCCGCGAGCGACGCTCATCTTTTCGACGCACTCCCCGACCCCCTGGGCGCCCGTGAAGGCCATCGGCATACCCGGTTCCGCTCCGACTGGAAGCGCGTCGGTACGAACTCCTGGTGGAGCGCTTCCTGTACCGCTGGACCCCGGAGCGAGGTCTGCCCGAGCGGCCCGGACGCCTGCGCTTCAGCGCCGAACCCGACGACACCGTGTTCCTCGACGCGTTGCGCCGTATCCACTCCGCCACCCTGGACGCCCACGCGCTCAGGGCCATCGCGGAGGGCGGCCTCGACCAATTCGCCCAGGAGGAGCTCGACTTCTTCCACTGGTGCCCCTCCCCGCGGGAGTGGTGGCAGGTCGCACACACGCCGGAGGGAGACCTGGCAGGCATCCACATTCCGGCCCACAACCCCTCCGGCCCGACCATCGGCTTCATCGGAGTCGTCCCGGAACAGCGGGGTCGCGGCTACGCCTACGACCTCCTCGCGGAGTGCACCCACGTCCTCGTCGAGCAGGGCGCGGAGTTCGTCACCGGAGCGACGGACCAGGCCAGCTTCCCCATGGCCGCGAACTTTGCCAAGGCCGGGTTCCCCGTCATCCGCGAACGCATCAACTTCCACCCGGCGGGCCGGGCGGCCTAGCGAGGAGTGGCACGCGGTGGGCGGTCCGGTCCGAGAGTAGGGCCGGACCGCCTGCCGGCGCCGGCCTGCCCGGTCCGCTGGCTTCGCGGACCGGGCAGGTGATCGGTTGTCGGGCGGGCCGTGGGTGTTCAGCAGCTCAGGTTGTTGCCCGGTACGGTGCCGAGCAGTTGGGTGAAGCGCTGGTAGGCGTTGATCCGGCTCTGTACCTGTGCGGGGTT
>NZ_JBHXEM010000264.1:0-3748 GCF_042724755.1 Kitasatospora sp. NPDC127067
CACCCGGGACGTGTCCCGCCTGCTCTCGATGACGCCGTACACGGTGCAGGACCACCTGAAGTCGGTGTTCACCAAGACCGGCGTGGGCAGCCGCCAGGAGCTGATCGCGCGGATCATGCTCGGCGCGGGGCGCTTCTGACCCGTGCCCCGGTCGAATGCGCCCCGCCACGCGCCCCCCAGAAATCTGGGATGGAGGGGGCCCCGCCGCGACCGTGAAGATTTCCTTCACGAGGTTCACGTCATGCACATGACGTCTCGCAGCGCACCCCTTCCACCGGAGGAGCATGCTCATGAGTTCGCGCACCAGGCGCACCAGGCGCACCGTCGTCACCTCGGGGGTCGCCGCGCTCGTCGCGGTGACCGGGCTCGGCCTCGGCGCCGCGCCCGCGCACGCCGATCCCGTACCGCCGACCACCACCTGCGACCCGGCCCGTGACGTCTACTGGGACGACATCGTCTCGGCCCGGGTCGAGCCGACCATCACCGACTTCCTCGCGGTCGCGATCGTCCCGGGCACCACGGGCAGCTACACCAAGACCCTCAGCGAGGTCACCTCGGTGAGCACCACGGTCAACTCCAGCGTCGAGATCGGCACCGAATTCAAGGCGATCTTCGCCAAGGTGAGCGTCAAGGTCGGATTCTCGGTGTCCGACTCCCAGTCGACCACCCGCACCACCACCATCAGCGAGACCGTGAACTTCAACAGCCCCGGCTACTACGGCCTCTACCGCGGCACCCGGAAGGTCACCGGTCAGTGGGTGCGCTACGTCTGCGCCCGCGCCGGCAGTACCGGCTACTGGATCAACACCAGCCCGAACGGCCCGGGCTCCTTCACCACCTTCGACGTCCCGGAGCTGGGCACCGTCTCCTGTGCCCACCCGGAGACCCCCGGTTCCCTGCGCGCGGCCGCCCGTGCGCGGCTCGTCTGCTGATGACCAGAACCACCGAACCCGCCCGGCCCGCCCACTGCGAAAGCGAGTCCACGATGCCCCACCCGCACCGTCAGCGCTCCCGCGCCCGCCGCCCGCTGAACGTCCTCGGCACGGTGGCCGCCGCCGGCGCCCTGCTGTTCACCGCCGCCCCCGTGGCCCTGGCCGCCCCCGCGTCGGCGGGCGCCCTCGCCGGCGATCCGGCGAGCAGCTACTCCTGCGATCCCGGGCTCTACCGCATCAACACCGCCGGCAACAGCCGGCCGCTGACCGTCGCGCTCTCCTCCGGGAACCACGGCTCGATCATCCAGTACTTCTGGGGCAACGAGTCGAACCAGAAGTGGCGCGTCTGTCGCAAGCACACCTCCGACGGGAGCGATCTGGTGTACTTCCAGGACGCCTGGCGCGGCTGGTGCATGGCCGTCGACCGGTGGGGTACGGAGAGCGGCACCTGGATCCTGACGGTCGGCTGCGGCGACGACATCCCCGCGAACCAGTCGTTCCGGGTGACGAAGGTGGCGGGCACCAACCTGATCGCGCTGCAGGCCCAGCACTCCGGCAAGTGGGTCGCCGCCTCGGACCACAGCGACGAGATCCGCCAGGTGGTCCAGGACAGCAAGCCGGACCTCTTCTACCTCCAGGCCGTCTGATCACCCGTCCGTGACACCGTCGGCGGGGCAGGCCGCTTCGACCCCGCAAGGGGCCGGACGGAACGGCCGCCCCACCGACGAGCCGACCGCTCCGGACGGGGAGTCTCGCACCGCCGACGCCGAGCGGGGGAGAGGGCGACGCCGGGCGCCCGCGGCGCAGTCGCGAAGCGCGCCGGTCCCGGCGTAGGGGCTTGCGCGTGCTGCGCCCTGTCATGTGCCGTAGGAACGTTCGACGCGGTGTCTACCGCGGGTCGGCGTTTGTCGCCCAGCTCCCCCGAGGCCGCCCCGGCACGCTCCGGCCACCTCGTACGCTGGCGGCCGTCGATGCGAACGCGTCGTGCGCACAAGGGGAGGAACTCGTGAAATCGCTCATGAGAAGGGCCCGTTGGCTGGGCGCGGCGGCCGGCGCGGGGCTGCTGCTGGCGCTCGTGCCCGGGGCCGCCACCGCGGCGCAACCGGTGACCGCCGGGGCCGCGGGAAGCGCCGTGACCGCCGGGACCGCCCGCACCGTCACCGTGGGGTGGTCGGCCCCGGTCGCCGCCGTCACCCCCGACGGTGCCAAGGCCTATGTCGGGGTCATCGACAACGACAGCGGCCGCACGACGGTCCTCAAGGTCGTCGACACCGCGACCGGCGCGATCACCACCCGACTCACCCTGTCCACGACCCCGTGGACCTACGTCGGCTCGCTGGCCGTCAGCCCGGACGGCACCCGGCTGTACGCGGCCGTCGGAACCTCCCGCCTGGTCACCGTCGACACCGCCGACGACACCGTCGTCGCCGACGTCCCGATCCCGGACCAGCCGCGCCCCGACGGGTACGTGCCCGGCACGGTCGGCTCCCTCGTGGTCGCCCCCGACGGCGCCGGCGTCTACCTCGCCCAGCGCGGGCCGCAGCAGCGCTACGGCGCCCGGCCGGGCCGCGTCCTCGCCTACTCCGCCGCCGCCCGGGCGTTCACCGCCTCGCTCGACCTCGCCGACGTCGGTGTCGGCTCGATCGTCCTGCGCCCCAACGGCCAGGACGCCTACGTCACCACCGCGGCCGGCCTGGTCCACCTGGCCGCCACCCCCACCTCGCTCACCACCGTCCGAACCTTCACCGAGGGCCACGGGGCCGGCGGCAGCGCGGTCCTCAGTCCCGACGGCAGCACGCTGTACGGCATCGGCGGCTCCGATTCCGACTACATCGTCGACACCGCGACGGACACGGTCACCTCGGGCTTCCACTTCGCGCCGGGGCACGGATCCCTGCGGGCCCCCGTGATCAGCCCGGACGGGCGCCGCCTGTACGTGGTCAGCCAGAGCTCCGGCATCATGGGCCCGGGCACGCCGTTCCCGCCCGGCCCGTACTACTCCAGCGTGATCCTCTCCTACGACACCGAGGCCGGCGCCCTCGTCCCCGCCGAGGCGGTTTACCCGCCGAGTGTGGGACTGACCTCCACCCTGAGCCTCGGCCCCGACGGCCGCGCCCTCTACCTCGCCGGCGACATCTCCCCGACCGTCGGGGTGCGCGCCGGCCTCGACATCATCACCCGCTGACACCGCCGCGGCCCTGACGGGCCGGGAAGCAGAGGTACCCGACGACCCGGCGGGTGCCCGTTCCCGCCCGGCCGCCTACGCGCCGAGCAGGTGGTCCAGCACCCGGCCGAAGACCAGGCGCCCCGTCCGGGCGAGGACGGGATCGAGCAGTCGCGGCACACCGGCGACCGTCAGCTCCTCCGTCCAGACCGCCGCACTGCCGCCGCCCGCCGCCCGGACCCGCAGCTCGGCCCAGCCCCGCACCGGCCGGCCGCGTTTGACCAGCAGGCACCGCCCGTCCCGCCCCGGGCCGGGGGCGACCAGCCCGGTGAGCTCCATCGGGTCGTCGAAGCGCAGCGGTCCCAGGGCCGTCCGGGCCAGGACGAGATCGCCCGCCGCCCGGCCGGTGCCGCGCACCACGGAGACCCGGGTGAACGGCACCCGCTCCCCGTGCCGGTGCCAGGCCGTCAGCCGCTCCCAGCACTCGGCGGGCGGCAGCGGCGTACGGCGGATCAGGACGAAGCGGGCCACGGTCGTCACCCTAGCCGCGGCCGGCCCCGGGGCGCAGCGCGGCGGCTCCAGCGACGGTGCGCCAGCTCTAGTGCCGCATCAGGCAACGTTCGCCCCGTCGAAGTGCCGCCCGGCTGCCGCG
>NZ_JBHXEM010000265.1:0-3717 GCF_042724755.1 Kitasatospora sp. NPDC127067
TTCAGCCACGTGATCATTCTGACCGCCCGGAGCCGCATGGGCAGCAATCGAACGTCACATCGACGGGGCGAACGTTGTCTGATGCGGCACTAGCTTCGTCCTGACTGCGGGCGTGCCGCTGCCCGTCATCTCCAAAACCCTGCGCCACCGCACCCTGTCTACGACCGCGAACATCTACGCCGACCTCACCAAACTCGCCGCCTGCGCCGCCGTCGACGCCGTCGCCTGGACCCTCGATGGCGCCGACCACGCCGTCCTCGGACACCCCGTCTGTCGCGCCCAGCGCCCCTGGCGCCAGCGCCCGCGCCTGCACCGGCAACTGCCCGCCTACCAGCACACCCGAACAGACGAACCAGCCACGCCCTGGCCGATGTGGCCCGGTGACCACCGTGCGACCACCAGCTGACGCCGCAACAAGAAGAGCCGGCACTCGGTTTCCCAAGTACCGCCTCTCACAACCGACTTCACAGTCGGGACGACAGGATTTCTGCGACCCCTTGACCCCCAGACGGGCACCGGAAGCAGTTGGGTCCGTGGTGTGTGCGATTGCTGGAGGAGGCGGGTTACGGGTCGTGGACGTACTGCGTCGACCTGACCCCGGAGGACGGGAGGCGCCGCACTCGCCGGTCGGCCAGTTGGCGGGCGCGGGGTGGGGTGGGTCAGGAGTCAAAGCGCACGCTCCCGTAGACCCCGAGGCCTCCCGTTTCCTCCGGGACGATGTCGGTTACGCGGCCCCTGCACCCGGCGCCGGGGAAGGTGTGGGCGACCGCGTCCGTGTCGTTGCTCGCCATGGAGAACTCTCCTGGCGCCATGTCATAGCAGGCGCCGGGCTCCGGGTCCTCGACGGCAGCTCCGCCCACGATGTTTCCCAGGGGCTGCACCGAGAAGACGCCGGTCGCGGCGTGGGCCGGGGCAGGGAGGGCCAGGACGAACAGGGCCGCGCTCAGGGCGGTGGCGCCGGCGAACGAGGGGATGCGCATGCGAGGGCTCCAGGAAGACCGGGCGGCGAAGCGGACCAGCCGATCACACACTGGCTCGGCCTCGGCCCCGGCGGATTGGCCCGTACGCGGGTGTGGTCCCGCGCGTTCTCCGAGCCCTGGCCTCGTGGCTGTCCAGGACGTCTTCCCCGGGCCTGCGCCGACTGTGTGGAGTCGAGTGGGCGCGCGGGTGGGACCGACGGCGCGACGGCGTGGAGCCGGTGCCGGCCGACCGGGGACGTTGAGTGCGGCGCGCGGGCGGTGGCCTTGAGGGCAGACGGAGATTGCAGCGCCCAGACGCCGTGTACCGCGCCCCCGTTCCGCAGCCGTCATCGGGAGGGTGTCGGCGGGGGTCGGCCGTCGCTTCGGTGAGCGCTGGTCCGGGGGCTGGAGTCCCCCTCCTCCGGGCCGGCGCAGGGGCACCGATGGTGCTCACGCCCGGCCGGTACTGCGGTGTGGGCGGGGCGCTGCGGGCGTCAGCAGACGAGAAGGCTGACCGTGCTGTTCGCGCAGAGCGCCAGGCTGAGGTTGGTCGGCTGCCCGCCGCCGTCGGCCTCGGGCAGTTCCGGGCCCTGCGGTTCCAGGATTTCCATGGACTCTCGTGTGTCGGTGGTGTTCGGGGGTGGTGGTCCCGGCGGGGTCGCCGGGCGTTGGTGGGACAGCAGGGGTGTGCGCGGTGGAGGACTGTGGGGGATGCCCTCGGGTGAGGTGGCGGTCCGTGGTGCTGCTCAGCCGGCCCGCTCATGGCCGCAGGCGTGGTGGTGGACTGCTGCCGGCGTCGGGTCGGCCGTGGTGCTGGTGAAGGACAGGAAGGGTGTGCCGGCGAGCGCCGAGGCGAGGCACGCAGCACGCCGGCCGAGCCGGTGACCAGGCCGGCCGACGGTTGCAGCAACTGGTCTCCGGGGAAGGCGAGTTGGCCCTGGTAGGGGACCTGGTTTCAGTTCAGCAGCCGTCTGTTTTCGACAGGGTGAACCAGAGCGACTTGGGCAAAGCAAGTGGGAGCCGGCTGGCGCGTCGTGAAGCGTGTGTTGTGACTCTCGGGCCATGATCGGCATTGGGTTTCAGAGCCACCTCGTTCGGGTGATGTCTTGTCACAGTGTTTGCGCGTCCTGGGCGCCGTCGGTGGCTGGTGGCAGACCGACCGGTGGTTTGACTCGCGCCGGGTCCTTGCGGGCGTGGTCCCTGACAGGCCTGGTCCGGAAGGACCCGGCGGCCTTCCATTTGTCCACCGACCGGCCGCGAGGCCTGGCAGTCTTCGCGGGGATCCGCAGCGGTGGGAGCCTCAAGACCGTCAGCGGGAGGGTCTTGAAGTGAAGGTCCCAGGGGCGAACGACCATCTCAAGCCCGGAGCGGATTCGAGACACGTCACCCAGTCGGGCGGCCTACCACATAGATCGCACGGGAACAGTCTGTGCAGTAGTCCCGACCCTCTCAGGAGCCCTCCATGAAACGACTGTTCCATGCGGCCGGCGTCGCCGTCGCCGCGGCCGCACTCTGCCTCACCACCGCCACTACCGCCAATGCCGCCCACGGGGACCTCATCTTCAGCCCAGGTCTTGTCGTGGAGAACCCGAGTGGCTGCGTCGAGGCGCCGTTGCTACCGCTGATCCTCCAGAACAGGACCAATGAATACGCCATCGTCTACTCCGGCCCCAATTGCACCGGGGAGGCTCTCACCGTTGTTCCTCCGGGTGGTAAAACGACTCAGGAGTTCGGTTCGAGCGTCTTCGTCGCTTAGCTTCTGAAGCAGGGTCGGCCGGGCGGCCCGAGTACGTGTCGCCCTGGCCGGCCCCGGGCTTGCCCGGTTCCTGGTTGCGGCTGCGGCCCGGGTCCGGATGGGAGGGGAAGGTCGGCGCCGGGGCTGTGGCCGGGGCTGACGCGGCCTCAACCGTCGATGCCCACGTACAGGGTCTGGAGCGGTTATCAGGTTCGGGTGACCGACCGGATGGTCACGAGTCTGGACGGTGTTCGGCTTCGGCGGCCTGGAGGCGGTAGGACTCGGTGCCGGTCTCGATGAGGGTGAAGCGGAAGGTCAGCCGGTCGGCAACGGCCGCGCAGAGGCGGGGGTTTTGTCGAGGATCACGTAGACCGGGGCGCCAACCGGGCGGGCGGGACCCGGACGGACCTGAGCGCACCCTCCGGGCTGTCGGCAACGGGTGAAACGAGGACCACGAACGGCGGATCAAAAGCGGGCCGCTCGGCGATCTCTTGATCATCCGTCCGTCGCATGGCCAGCTTGTCCGTACCCGGCCACAGGGCCTCCGTCCGGCCTGCCCGGCAGGGGACGCGTCTGATTCCCCCGCCGGAGTCCGGTGAGCGGACGAGACCGCCGACCGGGGCCGTCATCCGCATGTTTCACTACTGCTCACGCATCTTTCGGGACGGCTCGCCACGTACCCCATCTGGCCAAGGTGATGATCCCCTGGCCATAGCTCGGGGATCACACGGGCCGCCCACGGCGCGACCGCTCCCGAAGCCATGGCCACCCCGATCGCCGGGCCCCTCGAAGTCAGCCCTGCCCCCGAGCCCGCTCGGCCCGAGGGGGGTCATGCCGCCGCTCCACCCCGCCGAGGTGACGCCACGGGCTGGCCCCGGGAACCACGCGCGGACGGCGAACTCCCGGAACCGGCCCACGACTCCACCGAATGCCGGGCTCAGCGATCGGCCTGGAAGCCGTTGATCTTGCTCAACGAACCGTAGCTGCCGTCCTCGTAGACCGGCTGCATCTGGACGTCCCCGA
>NZ_JBHXEM010000266.1:0-3692 GCF_042724755.1 Kitasatospora sp. NPDC127067
ATCCGCCGCTACATCATCTGGCGGAACAAGCACGCAGCGGACGAACGCCTACACGAAATCGTCACCAGGGCGAACGTTGCCTGATGCGGCACTAGACCAGATGACCCACAGCAGAGACTGGGAGGCCGCCACCCACAGGTGGCGGCCTTCCGGTTGAGATCAGAGGTTGTCCCAGTACGGGTCCTCGCGGTCGGATGGGGCCCCCAGCTCGGCGATCAGGTCGCAGGTGCAGGTACCGCCCTCGTACAGCTCCTTGTCGCACTCGTCGTGGTGCTCCCGCCTCGGCGTCGTCGCGGGCCGCGCCGGCACACTTGCGGCCCGGGGTTCCTGCTGGGTCGTGGCCGCCGACGGCGCACGGACCCGCTCGACCTGCCCCGCGAGCTCGTCGGCGGCCCACTCGACGGCCTCCTCCTGTTCTCCGAACAAAGGCCTGTTGCGAAAGTGGATCGCCTGTCTGACCTGTCTGGGAGGCTCCGGGCATGGAGATGACAGTGCAGCTGACGATCGACTGCTCCGATCCGCAAAGGATGGTGGCTTTCTGGGCCCTGGCTCTGGACTATGTGCCCGAGCCCGCGCCGGACGGGCATGCCACGTGGCGCGCCTACTGGGAGGCGATAGGGGTGCCCCCGGAGGAGTTGCCGACCGGGGCCGGCGACATTGCGGAGTCGATCGTCGATCCGGCGGGTCGTGGACCGCGCGTGTGGTTCCAGCAGGTTCCGGAGCCGAAGACCGCCAAGAACCGGTGGCACTTCGACCTGAAGGTCGGTGGCGGCCGTGACGTCCCGCTGGACGTCCGCGAGCGGCGGGTCAGGGCCGCGGTGGACCAGCTGGTCGAGGCCGGCGCCACCGTGCTGAAGATCAAGGACGAGCCGAACGCGGGGCTCTACGCCGCGGCCATGCAGGACCCCGAGGGCAACGAGTTCGACGTCGTCTGAGGACCGTCGCGATACCTGACCCGGTGGGCGGCCCGGAGCGGGCCGCCCACCCCGGGGGAGCGCGGCCCGCCGGCCTTCCGGGAGCTGGACCTCGCCGTTGCGCCGGGACCGGCGGAAGGCGCCGGCGGGCGCGGCCGAGCCGCCGCGCCATCCGCACCCTCGCCCACCGCACCGGCCTCCACCCTCGCCCGCTGCGCCGCAGACTCTCACACCCGCGCCCTGGTGGACCTGTGGGCCCGGGAGACGTTCTGCGTCGACCGGATCATCACCCGCGAGGCCCGAGACGCCCGCCTTGACGCCCTGGACGTCGTCGCCGCTGGCCTTCTCGCCTGCGCCGGGTTCGGCCACTTGGCGGCGGGGCCGTACGCGCGACCTACGGCTGTGGCCCACCGTCTTCGGAGGGTCAGGGACAGTTTTTCTGGGCGATCAAGTCTGGAAGTGATGGCCGTTGAGCAGGGCGCTGCCGAGGGGGGTGAGCGTGTGCAGGACGGCGCTGCCGCGTCTGGTGGTGGTGATGAGGCCTGCTTTGCGGAGGACGGAGGCCTGTTCGCTCGCGGTGGGCAGTGACGCACGGAGGCGTTGGGCGAGCTGCCCGGTGGTGCAGGGGCCGTCGCCGATGGCATGGAGGGTGCGGGCTCGGGTGCGGCCCAGGAGCGCGGGCAAGGCACCGTCGACCCCGTGATCGGACGACGTCAGCAGCGCAGTGACGTCGGAAACGCCGCGTATGACGGGGAGGAAGAGCAGGACGGGTGCCTGGTCGTCCACCGGATCGGTGTAGGGAATCGGCCTGGTCTGGCAGAAGGCGGACGGGACCAGCAACAGGCCCCGGCCCTCCAGGTCGACAGTGCTCGTGAGAGCGCCCTGGCCGACTTCCAGCGTCGGCGGCTTCCAGCGGAACTCGGGCGGCAGTCCCGCGAGCATCGCCTCGGGCCCGTCCTGGGCGAGCCTGAGCGCGTGCGCAGTCTGCTCCGCCCGTAGCCGGGGCAGGATCCGCGGCCAGTGGGGAGCCACGGCGACGCGGTGGACGTTACGGAGGAACATCAGCAGTTCCTCACGGTCCGCCCGGTCGTGCGCGATGTCGCCCCACGCCACACCCGCCCAGGGGTCCGTGCGGCGTAAGTAGCGGGCCCGTGCCTCGACGGCCCCCTGGAGTTCGGTGCGCAGGCGCTCGGCCGGTGCCGCGCGCAGTGCCTCGATCCCCTCTTCGACGGACGATGAGGCACCGGTGACGGTGAACAGGTCCAGGACGGTCTCCTGGAAGAGGGAGGAGGCCGGATGGACGCGGGCGGGGGAGCGAGCATGGACCTCGTGTCTCCATGCGCCGAACAACGCGCGGCTGTGCGGTTGCTGCAGGGTTGTCAGCGCGTGCAGCGTCTCGCCGAGCGGGCCCCAGGTCGCTGCTATCCGGGTCTTGGCGAGGTCCTGCGGGGTGAACGTGATGCGTAACACGTGAGGCTTCTCCCGGGTTCTGTTCGGACGCCCACCTTTCCGCTGCCCATCGTCTCCGGTCGTGCACAACTGCTTCAAGTGGGCCTCATCACGGGTGTTTCGGCGACGGCCGAAAGGACTGGGACCGCGCCCGCCGGCACCGTCAGGATGGGTTCCGAGGGCGACAGGCCGGGGGAACCGCGAGACACAGGTGGTTCCCCCGGGCCTGATGGCCGTCCGAATCGAGAAACCACCCATGGAGGCGTTCATGCGTATTCGTCGTGCTCTCGCGGCCACCGCTGTCGGTGCCACGCTCGCTCTGGCCGCCGCGGCCGGACCGGCCGTGGCGGCCACGCCCGTCCCTGCCTCGTCGGCACCCGCTGTCCAGGCTGTGTACACGTGGCAGTACACCGGCGAGTACTACAAGGCCAAGTCGGCCTGCCTGGCCCGCGCCTCGTACTTCCTGGCGGCGTCCAACGTCAAGAAGTACCAGTGCATCAGCGAGGGCGGCCTGTGGGCCGGTCAGGTCTACGCCAGCTGATCGAACGCAGGACGCGCCCGGTGGCGGTCGAGCCTACTGCGAAGGCCTCGCCACCGGGCGCCTCCCACGGGGGCAGGGAGTTCCGCGTCCTCGTCGCTCACCGGCCGGTCGGCAGCAGGGCTTGAAGCGGCCGTGAGTAGTTGTTCGCGAGCTCTGGTCAAGAGGTCTCGCTGGTCTCGTCATCTTGTGGGCTGTCTGGCGTTCAGGAGTTCGCAGGGGTTGAGCCGTTGGTGCTCAGCAAGGTGAGGCCGAGATGGGTCAGCGTATGAAGGGTTGCTTTCCGCTCCCGGGTCACAGCGGTCAGTCCGGCCTTGCGCAGGGTGGTGGCGTGCTCGCTGGCGCTGGCCGGCGATATGCCGGCCCGCTGCGCCAACTGCGTTGTCGTGCAGGCGGGATGGTTGGCTATGACGCACAGCACGATCGCCCTGGTGCGGCCGAGGAGCGCGGTCAGAGCCTGCGGAACCGGGGCATCACCTCGGCGGGTGTCGGCAGGAGAAGCCCACAGGGCAGCCGCATCGACCGGGTCGTGCAGTGCCTGATAGGCCATGACAACCGTCTCGGCTTCAGGGCTGGCGAACAGCTGGGGAACCGGCCCGCAGAACACCGACGGAGCCAGCACGAACGAGCGGCCCGACAGATGGAAGTCGGCTTCCGGATGGACCAGCGGCCGGTTGTTTCTGGCGGGTTGAAGTAGGGTCTGGCCCAGGTTCTGTGACCGGTGACGCTGGGTGATGGATTCTCGGGGTTGGCGGAGTCGGGAGATCGTCCGGATCTCGTTGGTGTCGTGG
>NZ_JBHXEM010000267.1:0-3539 GCF_042724755.1 Kitasatospora sp. NPDC127067
AAAACCCCCCCCCCCCCCGCCTTAAAGCTATTCCCAGCGCCACTCCCCCGTTCTTCCACCGGGGGGGGGTACGCGCCGCCCACGGCGGCCGGAAACGAGCCGGCAGGGAAATCGCGGAGTGGCCGGAAATGAAAACCCCGGTCCCGGGACCGCGGAATCCTTCGCCGGCACCGATCGTCCCGAAGTACGGGCCCGAAGGGATCCCGCCCGGTCCCGACGGCCCGGCTCCGGCCCGGGCGCCGTCCGCCTCCCCGTTCGACCCGCTCGACCGCTGCGAGGCCGCCGCTCGGCCGCCGCTCGCCGCCGGAGCCCCCGCCGAGGTGCTCGAACACGCCCGCCCCCGAGCCGGGCGGCGCGCCCGGGACCTGTCGAATCCTTGAACGCCCATACCTGACGGATCATCAGACTTGTTGCTGCTTAGGGGGATTGTCCGTGCACGGGCTCCCGTTCCGTGGATAGCATCTGAATTCCATTCTGTTCGAGCGCTAATCGCCTGGGAGGGGCGGCGCCGGACAGACCGACAGGAGACTTCATGCGCGTGTCCAAGCACGTCCACCCCGTCAGCAACCGCCCGACCGCGGCCGACGTCGCCCTGCCACCGGCGCTGCCCTATCCCGACGGCTGGTCCGCACTCGCCTTCTCCGCCGAGCTCAAGCCCGGCACCGTGCTCACCCGCCAGCTCGCGGGCGAGGACGTCGTGCTGTACCGGCTGCGCAACGGCCGCCTCCGTGCGATCCGCCCGTACTGCCCGCACCTGGGCGCCCACCTCGGCCTGGCCACGGTCGAGGGCAACGACCTGGTCTGCCCGTTCCACCGCTTCGCCTTCGACGCCGACGGCCACTGCGTACGCACCGGGTACGGCACCCAGGCGCCCAAGGCGGCGCTGACGCAGCTGCCGGTGCGCGAGGTGAACGAGGCGGTCTTCGTCTGGCGCCACCACGACGGCCGGGAGCCGGACTGGGAGATCCCCGCCTGGCACCGGCTCGGCGACGGACGGCAGCCGCTGCGGTACGCCTCCTTCGAGATGCCCGGATACGCCCAGGACGTCATGGAGAACTCCTTCGACCTGGGCCACTTCGTCACCCTGCACGGCTGGCCCGAGGGCGAGCTGGCGGCACCGGTGGAGTTCGACGGCACCGGCTTCCACATCTCGATGCTGGTCCGGGAGACCTTCCCGCTGCTCGGGATGCGCGAGGTCCACGTCGAGGTGGACGGGTACGGCCTCACCGCGCTGCACACCGACGTCAGCACCCCCTCGATCGGCCTGGAGATCTGTTCGCTGGTCATGGCCACCCAGGTCGCCCCCGGCCGGATGCAGCTGCGGCAGGCGAGCCGCTTCGTGATGGCGGAGCCGTCCGGGCTGCCGCCGGCCGTCGCCCGGACGGTCAGCCGGGTGGTGACCAGGCTGCTGGCGGGCCCGATGTTCCGGCGCAACCTGGAGTTCACCTCGGCGGACTTCCCGATCTGGTCCACCAAGCGGTACGTCTCCCCGCCCCGGCTCGCCCAGGGCGACGGGCCGATCGGCGCGATGCGGCACTGGGCCCGGCAGTTCTACCCGCCGGACCACCAGGCGCACCTGCCGGGGCCGGCCTCGCTCGCCGACCGGAACGGGCACGGCGCCCACGAGGCGAACGGGCACGGCGCGAACGGACACCGGGCGAGCGCGGACGGACAGGGCACGCCCGACGGCGAGG
Source organism: Kitasatospora sp. NPDC127067 (assembly GCF_042724755.1). NCBI lineage: Bacteria > Bacillati > Actinomycetota > Actinomycetes > Kitasatosporales > Streptomycetaceae > Kitasatospora > Kitasatospora sp. NPDC127067. The sequence continues at coordinate 1,695 of NZ_JBHXEM010000267.1, forward strand.
CCGCCGCGAGCCGCACCCAGGCCGATGCCTCCGGCAAGGCGTCCAGTGGAGCCGCCCGGAGCTGAATCGGCCCCGGCCACCCGCAGACCCGCACCCGTTCCGCGGCCGTCGGCCCGAACCGGAACCGCCCGTCCCGGCGGTACCGTCTGGCGTGGAGTACGGACGGGCGCGGCGAGGGGAGAGTCGGCGTGGAGGCACTGGGGGACGGGGATCCCCGGCAGGTGGGCGAGTACCGCCTGCTGCGGAGACTCGGTGCGGGCGGAATGGGCCGGGTCTACCTGGGCCGGACGGCGGGCGGCCGCACGGTGGCGGTCAAGCTGGTGCACGAGCAGTTCGCGGCGGACCGGGAGTTCCGGGTGCGGTTCCGCAACGAGGTGGCCGCCGCCCGGCGGGTCGGCGGCCGCTGGACGGCCCCGGTGCTGGACGCGGACACCGAGGGCGCCCAGCCCTGGGTGGCCACCGGGTACGTCGCCGGGCCCTCGCTGGCCGCCGCCGTGCGGGAGTTCGGCCCGCTGCCCGTCGCCGCCGTCCGCTCGCTCGGGGCGGGGCTCGCCGAGGCGCTGCAGGCCGTGCACGCCCAGGGGCTGGTGCACCGGGACGTCAAACCGTCGAACGTGCTGCTGGCGCTGGACGGCCCGCGCCTGATCGACTTCGGGATCACCCGGGCACTGGACGCGGCGACCGCGCTCACCCGGTCGGGCTTCGTGGTCGGCTCCCCGGGCTACCTCTCCCCCGAGCAGGCCGAGGGGCGCAGCGCCGGGCCCGCCTCGGACGTCTTCTCGCTCGGCGCCGTACTCGCCCATGCCGCCACCGGCACCGCGCCGTTCGGCTCGGGGGTGAGTGCGCCCGTCCTGCTCTACCGGGTCCTTCACGAGGAGCCGGAACTCGACCTGACCGACCGGGAGTTGCACGCCCTGCTGACGGCGTGCCTGGCCAAGGACCCGGCCCGCCGGCCCACTCCCGCCCAGCTGCGCGAGCGGCTGACGGCCGCCGACCCGACGGCGGGCGAGCGGCTGGAGCGACGGGAGTGGCTGCCGCCCGCGATCGCCGCCGCGCTGGCCGCGCTCGCGGTCGAACTGCTGGACCTGGACAGTGACTCTCCGGCCCGACCCGGCGCTCCCACCGGGCAGTTCGGCCCGGCGGAGCCGTGGCACGCCGCACCGCCGACCCCGGGGACGCCGGCCCCCGGAACGCCCACGCCCACGCCCCCGGGCACACCCCCGAGCACGCCCCCGCCGTACTCCCCGACGCGGCCCCCGCCGTACCGGCCCCCGTACGCGCCCCCGCCCCGGCCGACCCGCGGCCGGCCCGGCCCCGGCGTGCTGCTGGTCGCCGCCGTCCTGGCCGTCGCGGCGGCCGGCACCGCGGTGGTCCTGGCCGTGCGCGACAACGACACCGGCGGCAACGACACCGACGGCACCGGATCCGGGGGCACCCCGCCCGCCGCCGCCTCCGCCGCCACGACGCCGGGCGGCGAGATCCCGGCCGCCTTCCTCGGCTCCTGGCAGGGCGACCTGGGCAGCCAACAGACCCTCGTCAAGCCGGACTTCTTGATCACCATCGCCCAGGGCCGGACCAACGACCCGGTCGCGCAGATCCACAACAACGAGGGAGCGGGCACCCGCTACTGCGACGCGACCGCCAACCTGGTCCAGGCCACCGCGGACCGGGTGGTGCTGCGCACCGCCCCGATGAGCACGCTCAGCGGCTGCGCCGCCGTCCCGTACGACCAGGTGTACACCCGCAATCCGGACGGCAGCCTGCACCTGCTGGTCGGCGGCTTCTCGGGCGACCTGCGCAGGAAGTAGCCCCCGGTTCCACTCGCGGCGGGGCGGCCCCCACTCC
>NZ_JBHXEM010000268.1:0-3528 GCF_042724755.1 Kitasatospora sp. NPDC127067
ACCCCCGCAGTACCGCCGTGTGGTCCTCGCCGACATGTGCGGGCTCGCACCTCTCGGCGTCGAGCATCCGACGGGCGCGTGATGCGGGGAAGACGGTTCACCGCACCGTACGATCCGTCACATGCTCATACCTCCCACGGCATCGGAAACCGCGGAGCACCCTCCGGCCGGCCTTCACCCGGGCTCATGTTCCTGACTCCCGAGTAGTCGTACCCGTCGAGGAAGGTCACGGAGTCGACGGGAACCCATGTCTCGACGGAGCCCGCCTCGATCGACTCGGTGAACGGCGCAACCGGAAGAACGTGGCGGTACCAGACCTTCATGACGACCTGAAGCCATTCGAACCCTCCGGGCCGCTGCTCCCGAGCGGTCAACTCGCCGAGCACCTGCCCTCCGCCATCGGGCAGAGCCACCATCACGGGCCGAGTGTTCCGCTTCCCGCTGTCGAAGGAGATCTCCAGGTTCATGGCGCCACCCTAGTCGCTAGCAGGGAGCGTCGCCGTTGATGAACGTGGTGATCCTACGAACCGCCGGGTTTCCGCAGATGTACCTCAACTCGTGCGAGGTGTAACCGTTGCCGTAGTCCATCCCCTTGAGGATGCCCTCGACGTCCTGAACGCCCTTCATGTTGAAACTGATCTTTCCACCGCCGGAAACGACCCGATCGATCATCTTGCTGAGATTCTCAGGAGTTGCCACGCCCCTGGGAATCAGGTCACCGAAGGGCCCGTTCTTGTAGGTCACGGCTCCAAGGCCCTGCGCGAACCGGTCGAGCGTCCCGACTTCCTGTCCGCGGATGGATTCGAGGCCGAGGGCAAGGTGAGTCGCACATGCCGGGTCCGTGTTGTGGACCAGGACCGGCAGGTCGCCCGCCAGCACGTAGTACGTGTGGAGGTCGTCGACGGTGAGGTTGTAGGCGGGCTGGAGGGTGTTCCAGTGCCGGACGCTCTCGATCGGCCGGGCCTGTCCGGCCGGGTCGCGCAGTTCGTCGCCGGGCTTGAGGTCGGCGGCGTCGGTCCACTGCTTCCGGTTCTCGGCCCAGAAGGGGTGGTGGTCGGTGCTGGTGAGTGACCGGCCCGCACCGAGGGAGATGTCGGTGAAGTCGCGGTCGTCAGGGGTGTAGATGGTGTTCGAGACCCGGCGGGGGCCGGTCGCTCCGGCCGCAGGGTCGGTGGCGAGGACCTCGTCGCCGACCTGGACGGTCTCGATGGCGCGGGTGGAACCGTCGGCCATCAGGACGCGGGTGCCGGCCGGGAAGCTGTTCAGCGGGCAGGACGGCGGAATGCGCGTGACGAGCTTCTTGATGAACTCGACGGCCTTCTCGCCCCAGGAGCCGAACTTCTTGGCCCACTGGGCGAGCTTGGCGACGGCGGCGCCGTCACCGATGAAGGGGATCGCACCGATGCAGGACGTGACCGCCTCGGTGGTCCTGCCCTCGACCGCGTAGTAGGCGCAGTTGACGAGGTCGGCGATGTCGGCGAGGCCGGGGGCGATGACGCCGCCCGCACCGCCGATGACGTCGAGGGTGAGGTGGATGCTCTCGGAGAAGAGGCGGTAGAGGTAGCTGACGTTCTCGCTGTCCTCCTTCGCCTTCTTGATCTCCTCCTCGATCCCCGCGATCGCGTCCTGCTTCTGCTTCTCGGCCTGGGCCTGCTTCTCGGCTTCCTTGCGCTCCGCCTCCAGCTTGGCGAGCCGGGCCTTCTCCTCGGCGTCGTACTTGGTCTGGTAGTCCGCCTGGGCGTCCTCGTAAGCGGCCTGGGCGGCAGCTGCGTCCTGACCTGCCGCCTCGGCCGAGGCACGGGCGGCGCTGGCGGAATCCTTGGCATCGGCAGCGGCGAAGTACGCCTGCCGTGCGGAGCGTTCGGCCTGGTTGGCCGAGTAGACCGCCTTGGCGGCGTCGCGGTTGGCGGAGGCCTTGGCGGCGTTGGCGGTCTTCGCGGATGCGGCCGCCCTGGCGGCGTCGGCCTGGGCGGCGTCGGCGGCGGCCTGGGCCTTGGCGACCTGGTCGGCGGCGGTGTTGGCCGAGGCCGTGGCCGCGGCGGCGTAGCCGCTCGCCTCGTTGGCGGCGTCGCGCGCGATGGCGGCGGCGGCCTGGGCCGTGGCCGCGTTCTGCTGGGCGGTCGCGGCGGCGGCGGTGGCCTGGGCGATCAGGCCCTTGACGTCGGCGACGTGGACGGCGGTGAGCCGGTCGCGCTGCTGGGCGGTGTACTGGCCCCGGGCCACGAAGGTGCGCAGGTCCTGGACGGGGCCTTCGAGGGCGACCTTCGCCGCGGCCTTGAGCTCGGGCTCGGTGTCCTGGGCGTCCTCCAGCCGGACGGCGGTCAGGCGGTCGTCGGCGGCCTGGGCGTCGGCCAGTCCCTTGCCGAGGAAGTCCCGCAGCGCGGCCGGGGTGTTGGTCCGCAGCGCGGCGTCGGCGGCGGCCTTGACGGCGGGGCCGGCGTTGTCGCTGATGCGGGTGATCGTCAGCCGGTTGTCAGGAGCGGCAGCCTCTGCCTGACCGCTGGTCAGGAACGTGCCGACCTGGGCGGCGTTGCCCTGGAGCGCGGTGTAGGCGGCGGTACGGACCGCGTCGCTCTCCGAGTCCGTGTAGACCTGAGTGGCACGGTCGCGCGCGTCGTGCTCCTCCGCCTGCTTGCGACCGGCCTTCAGGTAGGAGAAGACCGCGTTGTCGTTGCCGGTGAGGGCGGCCTCGGCCGCTGCTTCTCCCCAGGCGCCGGAGATCTTGCGGGAGATGAGGGCGAGCTTGCGGCCGTCGGTGGCGACCTGCGCGGGCGTGGCGCCGGGCTGGTTGGTCAGCTGGGCGAGGCGGTCGGCCTCGGCCTTCGCCTGCTGGACCTCCTGGGCCGCCTGGTTGGTCTGCGCCTGCTTGTCCGCCTCGTCCGCCTTGGCCTTGCGGGCCTTCTCCACAGCCGCCGCAGTGCGGTTGGCCAGGTCCTCCGCCTCGGTGCGACGGGTCAGGTCCTGGACGGCGTTGGCCTTGTCGACCGCGGTCTGGGCGTCCGTGGCGAAGCCGGAGGCGGCGTTCGCGTGGTCGGTGGACTCCTGGGCGGCGTTGGCGCTCTGGCCGGCGTGGTCGGCGGCGTCCCGCGCGGCCTGGGCCGCGGCCGCGGCGTGGGAGGCAGCGGACGCCAGCAGCGTCTTGGCGGCCTCGGCCTGTGCGGCGGCCTCGCCGGCCAGCTGCTGGGAGGCGGCGGCGGCACGGCCGGCCTCGGCGGCCGCGCGACGCGTCGCCGCCGCGGCCTGCTTGGCCTTCGCCGACTGCCCGCCCGCGCTGTCCGCGTAGGCACCGGCCTGCTCGGCCGAACCCGCCGCGGAATCCGCGTTGCCCTTGGCGCTCAGCGCGGCACCCGCCGCGTCCTTGCTGCTCTTGGCGGCCTCGTTCGCCTTCACCAGCGTGGCGTTCGCATCCGCGGCGATCTTCGCCGCGGCGTCGGCGGCGTCCGCCGCCACCCGCGCCTCGTGCGCCTTGGTCGCGTCACCGGCCGCGGCCGCGGCCGCCGTCCGCGCGTTGGCGGCGGCCCGCTGGGC
>NZ_JBHXEM010000269.1:0-3483 GCF_042724755.1 Kitasatospora sp. NPDC127067
CACTTGCTGATCGCACCATCGAACTGGAACGCCCGCGCCGGGTACGTGTAGTCCGCGACGTTGCCGCCGCACTGCCCCGCCGCTCGCGTCGCCGCCTGCGCCGTACCGGTCTGCGCGAGCGTTCCCGCCATGCCCAGCAGTACCACCACGGCAGCCAGCCGCCTACGGGCCCCTATGTGCTTCATGGTGTCCGAATTCCTTTGCTCGATCGATTCGTTCGCCAGCGAATCACTGACGGAACCAACCTGCCCAGCCGCCGCAAGCATCCGCAACCGCCCAGAACCGAACAGCCCACCAGGTGCGTCCGAACGGCGTCCCCTCGGCGGCATCAGCCCGCCTCCCCCAGAGCGACCACTCCCCCGGGGTCCAGCCGTGTCGCAGCGTCGGACGAGCCGTTGAACAGCACATATCCCGCGTCGTCAACCGCGCCCTGCCGGCCGACAACCCTCCGGAGCCTTCCGGCCACGCGGAAGACCTCAGATCCAGCGTCCTGGCCGTCGCGGCGGTCACCGTGCCGGCCCGGCAGGCCCCGCAGGCCACCCCCGCGACGGCGCAGCCGTCCTGTTCGCTGCTGCCGTCGGCGCCCCTTCCCTTGCAGGCCGCAACGCCGTGGACGCTGCGCCTCGCCGACGCCGCCGAGGAGGCGGTCGCCCGCACGGGCGCCGGCCTGAACGCGGTCGGCCCCGTGGCGGCGGCGAACATCAACGTCACCGCTGCCTGCACTTCGTCCTCGACAACGGCTACCTCAACGGGGCCTCTCCGGCGTGAGCGGCACCGCCAAGGGCGGCTTCGTCTTCCATAACGGCGCCCAGCGCTCGGAGTTCACCGACATGGCCACGCAGATGTCGATCGGCAGCAGCGAGGCCGAGGCCGCGATGAGCCACATCGGACAACGGCTCAAGACCCTCGCCGGCCCGGCCGGCAGCGTCAATCCCTCCCTCACCGGACTCCGCGTCGACAACACACCGATCCACCGCACACCCCCAGGACGCCGAGACCCTCTCAGCCGGCATCCCCTCCGACCTGCTCACCGCCGACCAACGGCTCTTCGCCGACGACGCCAAGCTCGACGTCCTCTCCTTTGGGCGCGCAAGGCATCGGTTTCCCGGGGCGGCGGTCGGGTCTATCGGCGGTGTGGTTGGGCCGGCGTACTCCCGATCGACCACCCCTTCAGACCCGACCGCACAGGAGAATCACCTGCCCGTCGCGAAAGCCGTCCGAGAGCTCGTTAGGCACGACGCGTCCTTGTGACCGCGCCTGAGCGGGAGGCGGGCTGCGGCCCCGCGGTCTCACGGACCTCGTCCGCGCCGGCGGGCCGGGCGGCACTGATGGCCTGCGACGTCCCGCTGGCCATGGCCGTTACCCAGCGTGGCGCCCGTTGATGACTTTGCGTGAGGTGAGCGTCGGCCGATGGCGAACCACGCCGCGGTGCGCCCGCGCGGGTTCATCCGAGCCGGGCAGGAATGACGTCCGCTGTGGGTGGTCTGCGACGGATGTCGTTCCTAGGGTGGAAGAGGGGGAAACGAGCAATAGGCTCGGGCAATGTTCCGCGGCTGCTCTCCTGCGATCTCTTCGTTGTGAGGGCGTTCGTGCAGTGTCCCTGAGTGAGCGGGACGGAGGAGCGATGAGCGACCCCGCGAGCGGCGGGTGGCGGATGCCCGCCGAGACCGGGTCACAGACGCGGACCTGGACGGCCTGGCCGGCCCGTGGATACGCCCGCGGTGAGGACTCCGAGGAGGCAGGACAGCCGTGGGCCAAGGCGGCCAAGGCGGCCAAGGCGATCGTGGCGCACTGCGAGCAGCCCGTCACGGTGTCGTAGGGGCCGACGCCCGGCCCGTTGTCCGGCCGCGGTGGTGGTGCCCGCTGCATCGCCGGCAGCAGCCCGTCTTGCCGACGGCCTGAGTCCCGGTCGCGAGCCGGGAAGCACATCACGGAGGTATGACCATGAAACCCATCGACACGGACCGCCTGGTCAAAGACCTTGAGCGCTTCATCACGTTCCGGTCGGTCTACAACCCGAAGGACACCGGCCCCGTGAAGGACGCTGCCCGGCACTGCGTCGACCTGCTCAGCGAAGCGGGTGCCAGCGTCAAGACGCTGTCCATCGGCGACCCTCCCGAGAAGCACGCTCCGCTGGTGTACGCCCGCTGCGGACCGGCCGACGTCCCCAAGGGAACGCCCACGGTGCTGCTCTACGCGCACTACGACGTGGTCGAGGCCGGCGAGTGGGGAGAGGATGCGTGGAAGCCGGTGAGGAAGGACGGCCGCCTGTACGGCCGGGGTGCCGCCGACGACAAGTCCGGCGTCATGATGCACCTCGGCACGCTGCGGGCCTTCGAGGGCAAGCCTCCGGTCCCGCTGGCGATCGTCCTGGAGGGTGAGGAGGAGTCCGGCGGCACCCTGGAGGACTTCGTCCGGGAACATCGCGACCTGTTCAAGGCGGACGTCATCGTCGTCGCCGACTCCGGCAACTACAAGCTCGGCAGACCGACGCTCACCACCAGCCTGCGCGGTGTGGTCGCGGTGGACGTCACGGTCGGCACTCTGAAGAAGTCCGTGCACAGCGGTGTGTTCGGCGGCCCGGTGCCGGATGCCTTCATGGCGCTGGTACGGATGCTCGCCGCGCTGAACGACGGGAAGGGCGACGTCGCGGTACCCGGCCTGGTCCAGACGCCCCTCACGCGGGACCGGAAGATCGAGGAAAGCGAGATCCGGGAGGACGCGGGCGTCCTTCCGGACGTGCACCTGATCGGCAGCGGCACGATCGCCGACCGGCTTCACGCCAAGCCGTCCGTCAACGTCGTGGGACTGAGCGGCCCCCCGCCGATGTCCGCCCCGCTCAACCAGCTGACGGACACGGCCACCGCCCGCGTCAGCCTGCGCATCGCACCCACCCAGAAGCCGCAGGACGCCGTCGCCGCGCTGAGGCAGTTCCTCGAACAGCCCTCCCTGAACCCGTGGCACGCCGATGTCACCGTCAAGGAGGTGGTCTCCGCCCCGGGCTACCTGGCGGGGACCCCGAAGCCGGACTACTTCCCGGTGGCACAACAGGCGATGAAGGAGGCCTACGGCGCGTCGACCGGGTTCGCGTTCACCGGTGAGGGCGGGACGATTCCGCTGGTCACCCTGCTTCAGGAGACCAACCCGGACGCGACGGTGCTCGTTCTCGGTTGCGAGGAACCGCGGTGCAACATCCACTCCTCGCCCGAGAGCGTCGACCTCGGCGAACTCGGGAAGATGACGCTCGCGGAGGCCGCTCTGCTGGACCTCCTCGGCAAGGCGAAGCAGTCGGGTGACTACGAGCCGGCGACGGCCCCGCGGACGGAGCCCTCGATGTCGTAGCCACCACCCTCCCCGGCCCCCAACGCCCCCCCCCCGAGCGGGTGGGGGGGGTTGGGGCGGGGGGGGGGTTGCGGGGGAGCAAACCCACCGGGGGGGGGGGGCCCCATGAGGGTGCACCCCCCCCCACGGCCCAGGGGGAGG
>NZ_JBHXEM010000270.1:0-3446 GCF_042724755.1 Kitasatospora sp. NPDC127067
GCCGTCCAGAGCGCCGTCCGCGGCGCCGTCCGGACCGTCCGGCGTGGAGCCCAGCACCTCGGGGACGGCCGCCATCACGGTGGCGATCGCCCGGACCGGGGTGTCCGGCGCGGCCGGGGGCAGCCGGCGCAGGGTGGCGAGCAGGCGCAGCGCGCCGGTGCCGGTGCCGAGCCCGCCGCCCGCGGCGAGCAGGGTGTTGACGGTGCTCAGCGCGGTGAGGGTGCGCACCGGCTCCAGCAGTTCGGGCCCGGGGCGCAGCCGGGAGACCGGGCCGCCGGTGTCCTCGGCGAGGGCGAGCAGCCGGACGTAGTTGCCCTCGGCGGTCCACAGCCCGGCGAGGACGGCGGCGGTGGCGGCGACCGTCGGTCCGTCCCCGGCGGCGAGGGCCAGACGCAGCGCGCGGACCAGGTTGTCCTGTTCGGCCCGGACCAGCCGCCACTGCGGCACGGCCGCCGGGCCGAACGGGCCGTCGTGGTGGGCGATGCCGAACTCCCGTGCCCAGGTGAGGAATCCGGAGGTGACGGTCTCGTCCTCTGCCGCCTTCGTCCGCTCGGCCGCGCCGAACTCGCGGACCGTCTCCAGCATCCGGAACCGTCCGCCGCTCGGGGTGTCGGCCAGACGCAGCAGGGACTGGTCGACCAGGTCCTCCAGGACGGTCAGGACGTCGGCACCGGTGCTGCCTGCGGCGGCGCCGAGCAGCCGCTCCGCCGTCTCGGCGGTGAAACCGCCGGGGAAGACGGACAGCGCGCGCAGGGCGGCCCGGCCCGGAGGGTCCAGCAGGTTCCAGCTCCAGTCGACCACGGCCTGCAGAGTGCGGTGGCGCTGCGGCACGTCGCGCGGTCCGCCGCGCAGCAGGGCGAAGCGGTCGGCCAGCCGGTCGGCGATCCCGGTCACCGTCAGCACCCGCACCCGGGCCGCCGCCAGCTCCAGCGCCAGCGGCAGCCCGTCCAGCCGGGCGCACAGGCCGGCGACCGGACCGGCGGGCAGCTCGACGTCGGGCCGGGCCGCGCGGGCCCGCTGGGCGAACAGCTCGACGGCGGCCGCCCGGTCCAGCTCGGGGAGCAGGTACAGCGATTCGGCGGAGATCCCGAGCGGCGTGCGGCTGGTGGTGAGCACCCGCAGGTCGGGGCGGGCGGCGACCAGCGCCCGCACCAGGTCGGCGACGCCGCGCACCACCTGCTCGCAGTTGTCCAGCACCAGCAGCACCGGCCCGGGGCCCAGGGCGCCGGCGATCCCCGCCCGGTCCCCCGTGCCGAGCGAGGCCGCGACCGCCCCGGCCACGTCCCGGTCGGCAGCCACTGCGGCGAGCGGCACCAGGTGCACCACCCGCTGCGTCGCCGCGCGTGCCACGGCGGCGGCCAGCCGGGTCTTGCCGAGCCCGCCGGGGCCGACCACCGACACCACCCGGGCGGCGCCCAGCAGCTCCGCCACCGCGGCGAGGTCGGCTTCCCGGCCCACCAGGGCGTTCGGCTCGTGCGGCACCCCGCGCCGCACCGGCGCCGCCTCGCCGCGCAGCAACTCCTGGTGCAGTTGCCGCAGTTCGGGGCCGGGGTCGGCGCCCAGGGTGTCCCGCAGGCCGCGGCGGTAGCGGTCGTACCGGCCGAGCGCGGCCGCCGCCCCGGCCGTCCGGGCCTCGCTGCGCAGCAGCTCCAGAAGCACCTCCTCGTCCCTCGGCTGCCCGGCGGCCTCCCCGGCGAGCGCCTCGACGGCCTCCGGGTGCCGCCCGGTGCGCGCCAGCGCGAGCGCCCGGCCACGCCGCAACGCCCGGCCGGTACGGCCGCGCTCGACGCGCAGCGCGGACACCGGGTCCGTCCCGTCAGGGTCGGCGGGCCCGCTCTCGCCTTCCCAGAGCTCCAGCCCCGCCTCGGCCTCGGCGAGCGCCCCGGCGTGGTCCCCGGCCCGCGCCTTCTCGGCGCAGGCGGCGGCGTGCAACAGCACGGCGGAGGCGTCCACCCGCTCCTCCCCGAGCCCCAGCCGGTACCCGGTCGGCGTGCTGACGATCAGATCCGCCCCGAACTTCGCCCGCGCCCGCGACACCAGCACCTGCAGCGCCTTCTCCGGCCGCTGGGGCCCGTCCTCCGGCCACAGCCCGTCCACCAGGCTCCCCCGGCCGCACCCGCCCCGCACCTCCCGCGCCAACAGCGCGAGCAGCCCCCGCAATCCGGGGGCGGTGACCTCCTCGCCCCGGCAGGAGACGGTGGACAGTATCCGCAGTTCGATCGTCACCGCGTCAGGTTAACGATCACCCACGGGCCGGCGTCGCCGGGCTCCGTGACCACCCTCCCGCGCACCGGTCCTGATCCCCGGTCGGCGGACGTGGGCCTTGTGCCGCGGCACTCCGGTGCCTAGGGTCTCGATGTATCGGTTCGATACATCGGACCGATACATCGCGCCGTCCGGGTCGGGTCGACCCCGGTCGGCCACAGCGCGCTGTGCACCCACCCGGCACAGACGCCGATCCGAAGGAGCTTCGATGACGGGGACCGACCACACCACCGGGCACCACCAGGACGCCGCACCGGGCCACCTGCGCACCGGGCAGCCGTCCGCACAGGACGAACGGCGGCTGCACAGCTCGTCGTTCGGCAGGGCGGCGGTCGCCTACGCCGAGCACCGCCCGGACTACGCGCGGGCCGCCGTGCGCTGGGCCCTCGAAACCGCGCCGGGCCCGCGGGTGCTCGACCTCGGCGCCGGAACGGGCAAGCTCACCGCCACGCTGGTCGCCCTCGGCCACGACGTCGTGGCGGTCGAGCCCGACCCGGCGATGCTGGCCGAGCTGCGCGGCACACTGCCGGACGTGCGCGCGCTGCCGGGCAGCGCCGAGGCGATCCCGCTGGCGGACGGCTCCGTCGACGCGGTGGTGTCCGGCAACGCCATGCACTGGTTCGACATGGACGTCGCGGGCCCGGAGATCGCCCGGGTCCTCGCGCCCGCCGGCGTGCTGGCCGGCCTGTGGAACGTCTTCGACGACGGAGTCGACTGGGTGGCCGGCCTCGCCCGCGTCACCGGCCCCGCCGCCATCGGCCCGCGCGACGTGCCCGCCGGCTGGCGCACCGAGACGGCGCGGATGCACCTGCCCAGGTCCGGCGGGGGCGCGTGGTTCGACTCCCCCGAGCAGGCGGAGTTCCCACACGGGCAGCAGCGGACCGCGGAGTCCCTCGCCGCCACCCTCGCGACGAAGGCCGGCGTCCTGGTCATGCCGGAGCAGGAGCGGAAGGCCCTGCTCGACGCCACCCACGCCTATCTCGCCGACCGCCCGGAGACCGGCGCCGGCGAGTTCACCCTCCCGATGCTGACCAGCGTGCTGCGCGTCCGCCGGATGTGAGCCCCGCCGCCCCGCCCGTCCGACGACCGGTGGCCCCCCCACCCCGGTGTTCACGGGCGCGGGGGGCAACCAATGGGCCCTCACCCTGAAGCTTTAAACCCCGAACGCCCCGTGGACACGC
>NZ_JBHXEM010000271.1:0-3203 GCF_042724755.1 Kitasatospora sp. NPDC127067
TGGGTGCGGCGGGCGAGGAGGGCGTAGGTGTCGGCGGGGGTGCGGCCGCGGGAGAGGGCGTGGCCGGCGAGGGTGGTGAGGTGCATGGGGGGTTCTGGGCTTTCAGGCGGTGACGAGGGCGGGGCCGGGGGCGGGCGCGACGAGGGCCCAGACGAACTTGCCGATGCCGCCGGGGCGGTTGGCGCAGCCCCAGCGCTCGGCGAGCTCGTTGACGAGGAGCAGTCCGCGCCCGTGCTCGTCGTCCGGCGCGGCGACGAGGAGCGATGGGCGGCCGCTGCCAGCATCGTGGACTTCCAGGCGCAGGCGGGAGCCGGTGACGGTGAAGCGGACTTCGATGTGGCAGTCGTCGGGGGCGTCGGAGTGCTGGACGGCGTTGGCGAACAGCTCGCCGAGCAACAGCTCGGCGGTGTCGCGGTAGCGGTCCCCAGAGGGCAACCCTGAGAGGTAGGCCCGAAGCAAGTATCGAGCCAGGGGCGTGGATTCGATCCGCGAGTCGAGGCGCGCGACGAACGTCCGGGGCGGCTGGTGGGTCTTGAGCATGGGGGAGCACCTCAAGGGGCGGAGGGAAGTGCGTTAGATGGCGCCATGGCGGCCAACCGGGACCAAGTCGACATCTTCGCCGCCGCGCTGGATGCTGACGCATGGTCACGGATAGAGCATCGCGCACCGCCGGGACTGCCGCCAGGGTCACGGTGAGTACCCACCATGGGGCCGTCGCGTAGTCACCATGGCCGGTACCCTCGTGGCACCATCGACCAGGGAGGCCCGCTTGCCCGCGCCGGAACCGCTCCCCGAACGACTGCTGGCCGACCCGACATTCGTGGCGGCGTGCGCGAGCAGGCAGATCGGTCCCGTTTTCCGGGCCATCGCGAGGCAGGCAGGTATCGGGCCGGCTCAGATTGCTCGACGCACCGGCCTCTCGACCAGCCGTGTCACGGAGATCATGAGCGGGCCCCGGGAAGTCTCCAGCATGGATGTGATCGAGCGGATTGCCGACGGCCTGCACGTCCCAGGGTGGATGCTCGGCCTGGCCGACCGGTCGTGGGAGGCGGCAACCGGCCCCGCCGGCTACCAGCCGGCCACCACACCCGAAACCTGGGAAGTCCTTGACATGCTGTCCCGATCCACCGCGTCCGACGCCGCCCTGACACACCTGGAAGCGGCTGTCGCCGATGTGGCCTACCGCTACCCGTCGACCGCGCCCACCGAGTCCGTGCCCATCCTCCAACGGCAACTGTCCGGCGTGTACGAAATGCTCGCCCGCCCGCAGTCCCTCACCGCCCGGCGCCGTGGCGTACGGATGCTGGCTGCCGTCGCCGGCCTTTTGGGACTGGCCCACCACGACCTCGGCGACCGGAGCCGCAGTGAAGCGCACTTTCACCTCGGTGCCGTCGCCGCAGGTGAGGGGGAAGCAGACGATCTCACCGCGTGGCTCCTCACCATGCAGAGCATCGTTGAGTACACGGCTGGGCGGCGCGATACCGCCGCCATGCTCCTTTGGCAGGCTGTTGCGCACGGCGAGACCGCAGCTCCCCGGCGTCGCGCCTGGATCACTGCCAATCTCGCTCGTGTGCTTGCCGCAGGCGGTGACCGGGTCGCAGCGCTGGCCGCGCTCGACCAAGCCGCGCACTACCTCGACCTGGCGGAAGACGGCACGATCGGCGGCCTCGACTTCTTCACCGCGCCACGGCTGGACGGTCTCGCCGGCGAGACGTACGCACACCTCGGTGAGCATGACGCTGCCAGCCGTCTACTTGAGACCGCCATCGGCCGCCGGGCGGTTGCCGATCTCAAGGGGAAGGCCGTCCTCACCTTCGACCTCGCCGAGGTTCGGCTCGCCCAAGGCGACTTCGAAGCCGCGTGTGTCACGGCACACTCCGCCCTCGACCTGGCACGGGCCAGCATCATCCAGCCGATCGTCCTGCGCGCCCGAGCACTCCAGGCATCCCTGTCACCGTGGTCGGCGGAAAGGCCCGTACGGGAGCTCGCCGCACGCGTGAGAGAGTCGGGAACGCAACTGGTGCGGGTGTGAGGGAGGGATTGCTCGTGGAATGGGAGGTGTTCGGGCGTCGGCAGGTTTACGGGAGCCCGTGGGTCGAGGTCTGGCTCGATGATGTCGAGATCCCCGGTGTCGGCCGGATCGACCATCACGTCGTCCGCTACCCCCGCGCCTCGACCACCGCCGTCGTCACCAACGAGGCCGGCGAGTTCCTCCTCCTCTACCGGCACCGGTTCATCACCGGCCACTGGGGCTGGGAGGTGCCGGCCGGATGGGCCGAGCCCGGTGAGGAGCCGGCGGCGGCCATCGTCCGCGAGGTGGAGGAGGAGACCGGCTGGCGTCCCGGCCGGGCCGAGCTGTTGACCGAGTACGACGCCATGGCCGGCATCGGCGACGCCCACTTCCACGCCTACCACGTCACCGACTGCACCTGGGTCGGCGACCCCGAGGACGCCTCCGAGGCGACCCGAGTGGAGTGGGTACCCGAACGCGAAGTTGTGAGGCTTCTGACGAACGGTGGGGTCGCTGACGGGCCGTCGCACGCTGCCCTGTCCTATTTCCTCGGCCCGCATCGACTCGCTCGGCATTCCTGACCGCCTCGCCACAAGTCAGTCGGCACCCCGTGGCGTCCGGCCGGTAATCCGCAAGCGGTTCGCACTCCGTGTAGTCGTTGTGCTACTTTCCGCATCATCAACAGAACATAGGAGACCCCGGCGGTGGTGACACACCCCGGGGTCGGGCACCAGGAGTCGAACCTCCAGATGCAGATTCATCGTAGCGCGCACGTGCGCGCATTCACCGTGCTTCCCAACGGCCTTTTGCAGGACCGTCGGCTGAGTTACACCGCCCGGGGCCTCCTCGCCGACCTGCTCTCCCGCCCCGACGGGTGGCGGGAGGACGGGCGGCAGATGGCGGACAGCAGTCCGCAGGGGCGGGTGCCGTCCGACGGGCGCTCAAAGAACTGAAGGACACCGGGTACTACCGGGTCGACAGGGTCCGGATGGCCGACGGAACGGTCCGGTCCGAGGCCCACGTCTTCGACACCCCGCGGCCCGAACCGGCTGTCCCCCGCCCGGCCTCCGGTGGGCGAGGGACCGGCCGCACTGTCCCCCCTCCCGTAAAGGACCCGGGGCAAGAACCCACCCTCCCGGATGAACGGACGCGGGCCGCCGTGGCCACCCTGTTCCGGGTGATCCGGCCCGAA
>NZ_JBHXEM010000272.1:0-3151 GCF_042724755.1 Kitasatospora sp. NPDC127067
CAAAGCGCACATGTTCCGGCGAACCCGTGCGAGGCGATGGCTGAACAGCACAGGTTCAATCCTGATGAGCGGGACACCGAGGTGGACGTATCCTGCGGATCGTGATGGCGACGTACGTGCTGGATGGCACTCGGATTCGAACGCTGGATGACTTCTGGCAGGTACTCATGGACGCGTTCGACGGCCCTGGGCGCCAGTACTTTGGCCGGAACCTCGATGCCTTCGCGGACTGCCTGAGCGGTGGACCTGGGGGCCCGGACGCCGAGGACTACATCGTCGAGTGGCGCGACCATGCCGTATCGCGCAAGCACCTCGGCTACCCGGAAACGGTGCGCCAGTTGGAACTTCGTCTCTCGCGGTGCCACCCCTCGAACCGGGCGGCTGTCGAAGCGAGGCTGGCCGCAGCACGTGATCAGCGCGGGCGGACCGTCTTCGATCAGCTCGTCGAGATCTTTGAGAGCCGTGCTCCCGGCGTTCTGCGGCTGAAGTAGCAGGGCAGCTCACGGGTCAGGAAGTCGGCCCGCGTCCACATGGTCAGCGAGATAGATCAAGGTGGCTTGCGGGTCCATCCCGAAGGCGGCGGCGACGAGCTTGGGGTCCATGGTGTTCACCAAGTCGACAAGCCGGGTGCTGCGAATCATCCGGGGTGGGTATCCGCAGTCGTCAAGGACGTGGGAAAGATAAGCAGTTGAGGCCGGGCTTCGTCTGGCCTTCGTTCCTTTGGTGACCATCACGTGAGGGTTGGCCGTCGGCCATGCCGCACGGTGAGCGAGACAGCGATGCAGCGCGGCCCAGGAGGCCGGGTCCAGAGGGACGGGGCGGGGCCGCTTGCCGAGCCGGACCGTCTGGGCCACCGGGTCGACCTGGGTGATCTGCAGCATCCGGACCTCGGAACTGGAGGCGCCGTGCAGCAGGGCGAGCATGCCCATCAGGGCCTCGTGCGGGTGGACGTGCTCATCGGTGGTCCAGCGGCGAAAGAGCTCGCGCTGCTGGTCGAGGGTGAGAGTCCTGCCACGGAAGCCGTTCGGCTCCTTCGCGGTCAGTGTCCGGGCCGGGTCGACCAGGACGATGCGCTTGGAGCGGGCGAAGCGGAAGAACTGCCGCAGCACGGTCAGCCGTCGCTTCCGGGCCCGGGGCAGGCCGGCCAGGAAGGCCTCGATGTCATGCACGTCGACCAGCGCCCAGTCGTCTTTGCCCTGGTGATTCACGAGGAAGACGGCCAGGTCACGAAGGATACCCAGGGCGGTTTCCAAGGTGTGGTCACTGCGAGGCCGGGTGCCGGCCCGGCGGGCCCGGTCCTGGGCCCGCATCCGGGAGGCGTCGAAGCTGACGACGGCGGGACGCAGGGGCTCGGGGACCGCGTCGAGGCGATGCTGGCGCCGCCCGGCGGCGAGCCGTTCGGCCTGGTCAGTGGGCAGGGCAAGGCCATGGAGGGTGAAGAAGTCCTCCAGCGCACGAGCGAAGGAGCCCATTGAGCGTCCCGGACGGCGAGATCGTTCCAGCAGGGCATGGGGCGAGTTGGCGTGCTCATCCTCCAGGAGCCGACCCAGGTCGGTGACGAAGCCGCAGGCCCGGGCGATGCAATGGCGGGCGGCGACATAGGCGACGAAGTCGCCCAGCCACAACGGCGGTTCAGCAAGCCGGTCGCGGAGGTGTTCGCCGCGGATGAAGGGGCGCCCCGGGTGCTTCTGCCAGCAGGGAGAACACAGCCCCAGCCCGGCATGCCGCCGAAGCTCGCCGCACTCGCGGCAGACGCTCGGTGGCTTCTTGGGTGATCCCGGGTGAGAACAGGGCCCGCACCAGCCGGTCGCCTCGCGCAGATAACCCGGCTTGCCGCAGCGCGGGCACGGCTGCTGGGCGTCCAGCCGCTCGGCTTTGCGGCGGCAGTCCCGGCACAGACGGTTGCCAGCCGCGCGGACCGGATGGCCGCACTGCTCGCAGGCGCGCGAGCAGATGATGCACCGGCCGGTGTCCTGCTGGAGTACGCGGTCCTTCCCGCAGGAAGGACAACTCTCCTTAACGGCTTGCTCGTTCATCCTCCGCTGGCACCGGCAGCAGTGCTGGCGGTCGCGAAAGCCCACCGGGGCACCGCAGGTGACGCAGTCGCGTTGCTTCTTGCCCATCGAGCTCTCCGCCGGTCACAGGGGCGGCATCGACCGGCCCCGGGCGGAGACCGTTTTCGGGGTGTCGGCAACGAGTCGAGGCGGCGTGACGGGCCGTTCGACGGGGGTGGTGTCGACGTCGATCAGGTCGTTGGGGGTGCACTCCAACGCGGTGCACAACGCGGCCAACGTGGTCATCTTCACCTGCGAGGGCTCCTTGGTGAACAGCGCGGACACCGAAGCGGAGGACAACTCCAGGCCGGCCTTCTCGGCCAGCAGCCGCCGCAGCTCGGTGCCGGTCCACACCTCGCGCTGGGCGGCGGCCATCCGCAGCCGCCATCGGATCTTCATGCCGTGGAGTCCTTCCCGGTCAGCTCGGCCAGGGTGCTGGCGACGGCCCGCTGATAGGCGTCCTCGATGAACGTCGCGGAGGGCCGGACATAACGCATGGTCGAGCTGACCGTCCAATGTCCGAGCATTTGCTGGATTGCCACCAGGTCGACGCCGCGTTCGTAGTTGTGGGTCGCGCAGGCCCGCCTCAGGGCATGCGGGCTGAACCGCTCCGCGGGCGGACGTCCTTCGAGTTCCATGAGATAGCGGAGCCGGTTGCGGATGGTCCCGCGATGCAGCGGCCCACCGGACTCGTCGGCGAACAACACCGGCGAGTCGGGGAACTTCCCGCGCACGTCCTCCAGGAACCACCGCAGCACCAAGTCGAGGCCGTCCAGCATCGGCACCCAGCGCGGCCGGGGCCCAGAAGTGTGGGCTCCTTTGCCGAAGCGGACGTGGAGCTTGCCGAACGGGCCGCGGGTGAAGTGCAGGTCCGGCTTCTCCAGCAGTGAGGCCTCCTCCGAGCGGAGTCCTGCGTGATACAGCGTCCGGAACAATGCGTAGTCGCGGGCGGCGGGTCCGTACTTCCTGGCGGTCGCGATCCGTTGCTTCATGAAGTCGAAGAACTCGTTCACCCGCTCCGGGGTCGGTGGCGGCAGCAGGGCCGGGGAGTCGTCACCGACATGCCGGGAGGCGTTGAACTCATCGACGGGGCAGAC
>NZ_JBHXEM010000273.1:0-3149 GCF_042724755.1 Kitasatospora sp. NPDC127067
CCCCGCACCCGCGGGGAGGCCGCCGTCGTCCGGGCCGGAGGGGCCGGGCCGGGGGCCGGCTACGGCCTGGTGAAGGTGTAGTGGGTGACGCCGCTCGGACTGGTCACCGCCTCGGTGCGAAAGCGCCGCTCCAGCCCTTCGAGCCCGCCCCAGAGCGGCTCCCCCCGGCCGAGCAGCACCGGCACCACGACCACGTGCAGGTGGTCGACCAGATCGGCCTCCAGGAAGGCCCGGACGGTGCCCGGGCCGCCGCCGATCCGCACGTCCAGGCCGCCGGCCGCCTCCCGGGCCCGGCGCAGCGCCTCCTCGGGGGAGGCGTCGAGGAAGTGGAAGACCGTCCCGCCGTCCATCTCCAGGGAGGGGCGCGGGTGGTGGGTGAGCACGAAGACCGGGGTGTGGAACGGCGGGTTCGGCCCCCACCAGCCCCGCCAGTCCTCGTCCTGCCAGGGGCCGCGCTGCGGGCCGAACTTGTTGCGGCCCATGATCTCCGCGCCGATGCCGTCGCCCCAGGTGCGGGCCATCGCGTCGTCCACGCCGGTGTCGCCGCCCTCCTGGCCGTTCATCCGCCGGAACGTCCGGGTGCGGAAGAACCAGCTGTGCAGCCGGTCGCCGGCGTGGCCGAACGGCGCGTCGAGGCTCTGGCCCTCGCCCGTGCCGTAACCGTCCAGGGAGATCGAGAAGTTGTGGACCCGGACCAGGGACATCGGTTCCTCCGCCGCTCTGCGCGCCTCGCGCGTGTCTCGGGTGCGGACCGACCGCACCCCGCGCGCGGGCCACGTTAACCAGGAGCGGCTATTGCCTGATGCACCGTCACCGCCCCCGGGCGTGGCGCGGCGCGTGCGGTGACGGTGCGGCGGGGGTGCGGTGGCCGGTGCGGCGGGGTGCGGTGACGGGTGCGGCGGATGTGGAGCGCGTGGAGGAAGGGGAGGGGAGCGGGGGAGAAGCGGTGCAGCCGTCACGCTATTGTCGTGCCTTCTTCATCCTGAGCACGCCCGGGCGGGCGATGCTTCGTCAGGCTGCCCGGGAGCAGGGCGGCCGGCATCCCATGACTTGGGGGGACCGTTCCGATGACCGTACGCCGCACCCTGACCGGATTCCTGGCCGCAGGCCTGATCGCCGCCGCGGCGGCGCTGATCCCGACCGCCCCGGCGGACGCCACCACGGGCGGGTCGGGCGACCTGCCGTTCGGCTCCGCGACCACCGTCGGCCTGCACAACACCTACGACCCGGCCGCGTTCCCGTACCTCGCCGAGGGCCTGGACACCGGCACCGGCATGATCGAGCTGGACCTCTGGCCGAACGTCTTCACCAAGACGTGGCAGGTCAGCCACTCCAACCCGTTCGGCAACTCCAACAACTGCACCGCCGCGAGCACCCCCGCGCAGCTCTACACGGGCGGTACCGACCAGAACCTGGAAAGCTGCCTGGACGACGTCCGGGTCTGGCTCGGCGCGCACCCGGGCGCCGGGCCGCTGGTGATCAAGCTGGAGCTCAAGCCGGGCTACTCGGCCAACCTCGGGATGGGCCCGGACCAGCTGGACGCGCTGATCGCCCAGCACCTCGGCTCCGCCGTGCTGCGCCCGGCCGACCTGCTGGCCAGGCCCGGCGGCGGCTCGTACGCGAGCGTCGACGAGGCGGTGCGGGCGGGCAACTGGCCGAGCCGTTCGGCGCTGGCCGGGAAGGTGCTGCTGTACGCGATCCCGGGCACGGTCGAGCTCGGCAACCCCTTCGACACCCTGCACACCGACGTCGAGCAGGGCCGGCACCTGCGCGACCTGGCGGCGGCCGGCCGGATCGGCCAGGCGCAGGTGTTCCCCTCCGTGCTCGGCGCCGCCACCGGCGACCCGCGCGGCCAGTACACCGGGGCGGACGCCTCGATCCGGCCCTGGTTCGTGGTCTTCGACGGTGACGCCTCCACCTACGTCAGGACCGTCGACACCGCCTGGTACGACAACGCCCACTACCTGCTGGTGATGACGGACTCCCACCTGGTCGCGCCGGAGATCAGCGGCACGGACCCGACCGCGGACCAGGCCCGGGCCCGCACCGAGCAGCTGGCGAAGGCGCACGCGAGCATCGTCTCCAGCGACTGGCGCAGGCTCCCGGCGGTGCAGTCGCTGGTGCTGTCGCGCGGCTGAGGCCGGCCCGGCGGCTGACCGGGCCGAGGCCCTGACGGGTACGTCGAGTTGACCGGAGGTGAAGAGTTGGAACGGGGCTTCCGATGGCTCCCGACCGTCGCCATCCTGGTTGTCATGACCCGAACTCTGCGCGCGTGGAAGACCCGCGTCGCCGCCACCGCCGCCGTTGCCCTGGTCACCCTCGCGCCGATCGCCGTCGCGACCGAGGCGCAGGCCGCGGTGAGCGGCTCGGTGTGCCTGTCCGCCCTGCCCTCCCAGGCCGGCACCACCCTCGACCTGATCGCCTCCGGCGGTCCCTTCCCGTACAGCCAGGACGGCGTCGTCTTCCAGAACCGGGAGCGCGTGCTGCCCGCGCAGTCCTCCGGCTACTACCACGAGTACACCGTGGTCACCCCGGGCTCGCCGACCCGCGGCGCCCGTCGCATCGTCACCGGCAGGCAGTACCACGAGGACTACTACACCGCCGACCACTACGTGACCTTCCGCAAGATCAACTTCGGCTGCTGAACCGGCCACCGCTCACCGCTGCACCGATCCATCGCTCCACCGCTCACCGATCCACCGGGCACCTCCGGGGCCCCGGCGCCGCACCCCGCGCCGGGGCCCCGGGCGCGTCCGATAGCGTCGGGGCGTCCGGCAACGACTCCTGGAGGTTCCCGTGCCGCAGATCCTGGTCGACCACTCGGCCGAACTCGACTTCGACCGGGCGGCGCTGGCCGCCGACGTCCACCAGGCGATCACCGAGGTGATCGACACCACGGTGGCGGACTGCAAGACGCTCTTCCGCCCCGCCGGCCGGCACCACGTCGGCGACGGGACGAGCGGCGAGGCCGTGGTGCTGGTCGAGGTGAAGATCCTGGCAGGCCGCAGCACCGAGCAGCGCGCCGAACTGACCGCCCGGGTGCTCGCCGCCCTGCGCGCCCGGATCGACCGGCCCGCCGCCATCGGCGTCCAGGTCACCGAACTCGACCGGGACACCTACCGGTTCGTCCACCACTCCGGCCACTGAGC
>NZ_JBHXEM010000274.1:0-3123 GCF_042724755.1 Kitasatospora sp. NPDC127067
GGCCCGCGTCAGAGGACGCGGGCCCGCCGGACTTCATTGATCGGTCGCCGGACCGGATCGGCACGCTCACGGCCCGCCGGATACCCGGGGGCACAGGCGTGGGCGCCCTGCTCGTCCAGCTGCTCGACGGCATCGCCGCCGACCCCGGCGCCTACCGGACCGGCGACACGCCCCGACTGGGCACCGCCGCCCTCGACCTGGTGTCGGCGCTGCTCGCCCACCACCTCGACGCCGAGGACGCCGTACCACCGGAGAGCCGGCGCCGGGCGCTGATCCAGCGCGTCCGGGCCTTCGTCCGCGCCCACCTGCACGAACCGGACCTCAACCCCGGCGCGTCGCCGCCGCGCACCACACTCGGTCAGCTGCCATCGCGGCCCGCTGCGGGTTCCCCCGCGCCGCCGACTTCAGCCGCGCCTTCCGCGGCGCGTACGGGCTGCCGCCCCGCGACTACCGCCACGGCGCCGCGACGGCCGCCGGTGGACTCCGAGCGAAGCCGGAGTGGACTGCCCGCTAACGACAACACCACTGGCGCAGCGGCAAGCTGATGACGCGTCCAACACCGGGGATCAGGTGGTGGACGCGAACCCACCAGCACCCTCGAAGGGGGACATCCATGCCCAGCAACGGACTCCGCAGCACCCGGCGCTCCGCCGCCGCCGTCGGCATCGCCGCCCTCACGCTCACCCTCAGCGGCCTCGGCGGCGGCCAGGCCTTCGCCGACTCGCACACTGGGGAGCCGAGCCTGCACACCGCGCTCGCCGGGCTCGGGAAGGGCGTCTCCGCCGACCTCTCGGGCACGTTCGTCATCAGGAACAGCTCCGGCAAGTGCCTGGAGATCACCAACTCCTCCACCGCCAACGGCGCCGACGCCCAGCAGTGGGACTGCAAGGGCCAAGCCGGCTCGAAGTGGCGCCTCAAGATCGTGGGCAACTACTTCCAGGTCGTGAACGCGCACAGCAACAAGTGCCTGGAGATCACCGACTCCTCCACCAGGAACGGCGCCAGGGCCCAGCAGTGGACGTGCAACGACCAGGCCGGCTCGAAGTGGGAAATCCAGGACTACCCGTCAGCGAGCGACCCCCTGGGGCGGTACCTGCTCATCAACCACAGCCGCAAGGTCCTGGAGATCACCAGCTCCTCCCACGCGAACGGGGACAACGCCCAGCAGTGGCTGTTCTCGGGCCAGCCGGGCGCGGTGTGGCACTGACCCTCGGACGGGCGGGGACGGGTCCCTCAAACACGGTCGGCCAGGACCTCGGCGATGACGTGGCGGGCGATGGCGGTCATCCTCGGGTCGCTGTCCCGGTAGTAGGCGACCTCCAGCAGGGCGATCGACAGGGCCCAGCCGCGGGCGCGGTCCCAGGCCGCGTCGTCGGGGGCCGCGGCCTCGCGGAACGCCCCGCGGGCGGCGGCCGGCAGGACGTACCAGGCGGGGATCAGGTCGACGGCCGGTTCGCCCAGGCCCGCACAGCCGAAGTCGATGACGGCGGCGAGCCGGCCGTCCGGGGACAACAGCAGGTTGCCGGGCTGGAGGTCGCCGTGGATCCAGACCGGGGGGCCGGCGGGGGCGGGGGCGCTCAGGGCGTGCTCCCAGGCGGCGGTCGCTGCGGCGACGTCGACCAGGTCCGGCACGGCCGCGATCGCCTTCCTCGTCCCGGTGTCCCGGTCCGCCAGCGACTCGCTGCGGTAGGCGGCGGGCGCGCCGGCCGGGTCGATCCCGCGCATCGCGGTCACGAAGTCCGCCAAGTCCCGGGCCAGCAGCCCGGGTTCGGCAGTCCGGTCGGCCGTCGGGGTGTCGCCGTCGATCCAGCGCAGCACCGACCAGGGCCAGGGGCAGCCGTCGACCGGCCCGCCCACGGCCAGCGGGGCCGGCACCGGGACCGGCAGCTGCGGGGCCAGGCGCCGCAGCCAGACGTCCTCCTTGGCGATCTCCTCGACCACCCCGGGGATCCGCGGGATGCGCACCACCAGCTCCGCCCCGAGCCGGTACATCGCGTTACTGGTCCCGGCCGGTTCCACCGGCTCGACCGGCAGACCGGCCCACTGCGGGAACTGCTCGGCGACCATCCGGCGCACCAGGGCCTCGTCGATGTCCAGTTCGTCGGCGTGCAGCTTGCGGGAGGAGGCCATAGCGCCCGACCCTGCCACCCGCCGGCCGCGCCGGGCAACCGAATTGCCGCGCCCGGCCGGAGGGCGAGCCGCTAGCCCGGGTGGACCGCGCCCGCGGCGATCAGGCCGGGCAGCTTGCGCATGTCGTCGAAGACCACGGTGTCCGGCCCCGCCAGCCGCTCCGCGGCCGTGACGCCGCCCGCGTAGCCGAGCGCGCGCATCCCGGCGGCGCGGGCGGCCTCGACGCCCGGCCGGCTGTCCTCGACCACCACGCAGGCGGCCGGGTCGACGCCCATCGAGCGCGCGGCGTGCAGGAAGAGGTCAGGGGCGGGCTTGCCGCGGGCGACCTCGGTGGCGCTGAAGATCCGTCCGGCGAAGTGGTCGTGGAGGCCGGTGCGGCCCAGGGTGTGGCGCATCTTCTCGTGGGTGCCGCTGGAGGCCACGCAGGTGGGCAGGGTGATCGCGGCCAGGGCTTCCGGGAGGCCGGCCACGGGGGTCAGCCCGGCGTCGACCGCCTCGGCGTGCAGTTCGACGAAGCGCTTGCTCCACAGGACGGCCGTCTCGGCGCCCAGCCGTTCGGCGACCGTCGCCCGGTTGGCGGCCTCGGACCGTCCGACGAAGAGCTCGATCGCCTCCGCCTCGGTCAGCGGCCAGCCGTACTCCTCCCCCAGCCGCACCAGCACCCGGACGGCGATCACCTCGCTGTCCACCAGGACGCCGTCGCAGTCGAAAATCACCAGCTCTATCGGCTTGATCATCCGACCAGCATAGGCCGGTGCGCACCCGGGGGCGGTGGCCGTCGAACCGGCCACCGCCCCTTGGGCGTTACCTGGTCAGCCGGTCTGGACGGAGGTGTCGTCGATCACGAAGCTGGTCTGGAGCGAGGCGTCCTCGGTCCCGGCGAACTTCACGGTGACGCTCTGGCCCGCGTAGGCCGACAGGTCGAAGGTGCGCTGCTGGTAGCCGGCCGCGGCGTCCACGTTGGAGTAGGTCTTCAGCGCGGTGCCGTTGACC
>NZ_JBHXEM010000275.1:0-3102 GCF_042724755.1 Kitasatospora sp. NPDC127067
ATCCCGCGTTCCAGGCACACCCCCACCAGAGCACCGGCGGCGATCCCGCGCGCGGTGAGGTGGTGGGCGAGACGGTTCGCCCGGGCGTTCAACTCACCGTAGGAAAGGGACTGTTCACCGAAGACCACGGCCACCGCATCCGGACACTCCCGCGCCCGCTCCGCCACCAGACCGTGCAGCGTCGCCGCGTCGTCGACCCGCGACCCACCACCACCCCACTCCGCCGACAGCGCCCGCAGCTCCGCCGTACTCAGCATCTCCAACTCGCCCACCAGTGCGGTCGGATCGGCCACCAGCGACGACAGCAGCTCCACGAAGTGCCCGACCAGACGCTCGACCTCCGCATGCCGGAAAAGGCCCTTGTCGTAGGTGATCTCCGCGAGCAGCGCCTCGTCGGTGTGGCTGACGGCGACGGTGATGGGGTACCCCGTGCGGGCCATCCCCTTCTGGTGGTGCACGGTGAGGTCTTGGGGCAGGTCCGAATCGCCGAAGCTCTTCGGGTAGTTCTCGAAGACGAGGATCGACCGGAAGAGCTGCTCGCCCTTGGGAACGGCGCTCCACCGCTGCGCGTCCACCAGTGAGGTGTACTCGTACTGCCGCAACTCGACGTGCTCGGCCTGGAGTTCACGAAGCCACTCGGCCACTGGGAGCTCGGGCCGCACCCGGGCACGGACCGGCAGCGTGTTGATGAACAGACCCACGATCGATTCCGCGTCGGAAAGGTCTGCGGGGCGCCCGGAGACGGTGGATCCGTAGACGACGTCATCGCCTCCGCCGTAGCGGGAGAGCAGCAGCGTCCAGACGGCCTGCACCACCGTGTTGACGGTCACCCGGTTGGACCGGGCGAAGGCGCCGAGCCGGGCCGCAGGACCGCCGGCGAGCTTCAGGTCGACGTCTCCGAAGCCGCTGTCGCCGGTGGCGCCGCCGATGCCCAGCGCCGTGGGCTCGGCGAATCCGTCCAGGTAGCGCCGCCAGAACCGCTCAGCACGATCCCGGGACTGCTCACCCAGCCAGCCCAGGTAGCGCGCGTAGGGGACGGGGTCGGAGAGCCGGGCCGCTGCTCCGTCGACGGCGGCGCGGTAGAGGGTGAACACCTCCTTCTGCACCATCTGAGTGCTCCACCCGTCGAGCAGGAGATGGTGGAAGGTCCACAGGGCCGTCGTCCGCTCGTCGGCGAGGCGGACCACCGTCAGGCGCAGCAGCGGTGCGGAGCCCAGGTCGAAGCCGCGCGCCCAGTCCTCGCTCCGCAGGACGTCGAGGCGGCGCTCCTGCTCGTCGGCCGGGAACGACCGCCAGTCGAGTACCTCGAAGGGCAGCTCGACCCGCCGCTGGACCACCTGCAGCGGCTCGTCCAGGCCCTCCCACACGAAGGCGGTGCGCAGCACGGAGTGCCGGTCGACGACCGCCTGCCACGCCTCGCGCAACCGTGCCAGGTCCAGCGGCCCGGCGAAGTCGTCGATGGACTGGGCGACATAGGGGTTCGCGCCGGACGCGTCGTACAGGACGTGGAACAGCATCCCGGACTGGAGCGGAGTCAGTTTGTAGATGTCTTCGACGTTGGTCATCGGGAGAACCTTTCAAGGACTGACGCCAGACCCGCTTCATCGAGTCCCGCGTGCGGGAAGCTGTTGGCCGAGACGGAGGGCCGGCTCGGGCCGGAGGTCTCGTTGAGCCTGTCTGCCGCGTGGCTCCGCAGGCTGCGGGTGAGTGCTTCGATCGATTCCTCGGTGTACGTGTCGGTCGCGTAGGCGAGCTCGAAGGACAGCGATCCGTCCTGGAGCTCGGCGGTCACCTCCACAGGGTGGAAGCGCATGCCAACCGGTGTGACGAACTCGCTGCCTGGTAGGAGGAGTTCGGTGTTCTCGCCCAGTCCGGCGGGGGGTGGGCCGGGCGGTTCGGCGATGGTCAGGACCACGGCCGGGCGGTCGCCGCCGTCGCCCGCCGGGCGGAGCAGGCAGCCGACGGTGCGGGTGAGGTCCATGCCGTTGAAGGAGCGTTCCCGGCCGCTCGCGGCGAGCTCGACCCGGTGCGGCCCCCCGGCCCAGTCGCCTACCGCCGACTCCACTGCGTCCAGGGCCAGTTCGGCAAGCCGGGCACGCCGCTCGTCGGTGCTGCCGGCGGTGAGCGATCCGGATTCCGACCGCTCCACCCGTGCCATCACGCGGGCCGTGGGGGAGGAGCGGTAGGTCCTCGTGCCGTCCGCGAGGTGTGCGGCCCAGGCAGTGAAAGGCGTGCTCTTCAGGGGCAGGACGACGTCCCTGCCCGCCGCGAGCGCCTGGTACGCGAGGTCCAGGTCCGTGAGGAGGATCGGCCAGGACTCCTCGTCCACGGCGAGCCGGTGGGCGACGAGCAGCAGGTGCCGCGCCCGGTTCTCACCGATGTCGAAGACGGCGCCATGGAGCAGCGGCCCTCCGGACGGATCGAGGCCGGCCCGTAGCGCCTGGCAGACGGTCGCCATCTGCGCGCGTCCGTCATCCTCCGTCCGGTCCGTCAGGTCGTGGTACGCCAGCTCGCCGGCCTCCTCGGCCGCTGTCGTCATGCGCCTGCCGTCGGCCTCCGGCCCGAAGCGCAGCCGCAGGGCGTCGTGGTGTCCGATCACCGCCGTGAGCGCCCGGCGCAGTAGGTCGGGGTCGAGGGCGGGGGTGGCGATCAGCCGGACGGTGCTGGCCCGGTCCGGGTCGTCCGCGGCGTCGAGCAGCGCCTGCTGGTACGCCGTCGCCGGCACATCCGTGTGCTCCACGGAGGTCACCCCCGTGTCGGGCAGCGCGTGCGCCGACAGTTCCTCGACGGTGGGGTGCTGGAACAGCATCGGTGGGGTCAGGTGCAGGCCGTACCGCTTGGCGCGGGAGATCACCTGGATGGTGAGGATCGAGTCGCCGCCGAGTTCGAAGAAGTTGTCGTGGATGCCGATCCGGTCGATGCCGAGTATGTCGGTCCAGATGCGGGCGACGATTTGTTGCACTGGGGTGTGCGGGGCGACGTACTGTTCGCCGAGTTCGGGCCGGTCGGTGTCGGGTGCGGGCAGGGCCTTGCGGTCCACTTTGTTGTTGGTGGTCAGTGGGAGTTGGTCGAGGAGGACGAAGGCGCTGGGGACCATGTAGT
>NZ_JBHXEM010000276.1:0-3096 GCF_042724755.1 Kitasatospora sp. NPDC127067
CTCCGCCACGGCCGCGGAGAAGGGGACGGTGACGCCGTCCACCTCGAAGCCCGCCGGTCCGATCACCACCGCGGCGGTCACGGGCTCGCCGTCGACGGTGACGCGCAGACGCGGGGCCGAGCCGGGGGCGCCGGGTACGACGTCCACGCGCAGGCCCTCGCTGCGGTACCCGCCGACGAGGTCGGCGAGCGGCGGCACCTGCGGCAGCGGGTACTCGGTCAGGCGCACCGCCGCGCCCGCGACGGTTCCGGTCAGCCGGCGCCGGCCGTCGCGGCCGAACTCCGTCCGCAGCTCGCCGCCGACGCCGCCGTCCGCCGCGCGCCAGCGCAGCACGCCGTGGGCGTAACTCGGGTCGGTCACCCGGCGGCCGTCGACGTGGACCCGGTGCCGGGGCGGGTCGGTCGCGCGGCCCAGGACGTAGACCGAGAGGCCGCCGTCCGCGGTGCCGTACAGGCCCGTCCACGGGTACAGGGCCCCGGCGAGGACGGAGTCCAGGTCCCGCCGGATCGACGGCCAGCCCGCCGAGCCGTCCCGCGCCAGCCGGCGGGCCTCCGACTTGCGGGTGAGCAGGGTGCGCAGGCGGTGTGCCGCCTCCGGCCCGGGCCGCCGGGGGACGCCCCGGGCGGCGGCCTGCAGGGCCAGGTCCTCGCGCCGGGCCAGCAGGGCGCGTTCGTCGGCTCCGAGGTCCGGCGGGGCCCAGTGCGCGACGGCGGCCGCGGGATCCCGGACGTAGCGCTCGCGCAGGGCGCCGTCCTCGCCGAGGGCCAGGGCGAAGCGGGCGCCCGGGGTGTCCTCCTGCCAGTGGTAGCCGGCCGGGACGCGGAAGTCGGCGAAGCCGCGGAGGGCGGCGAGTTCGCGGGGGCCGTACGCGTCGACGACCCGCAGCGGGCCGTCGGGCGGGCGGACGGTCCGGCCGGGTTCGAGCAGGCCGAGGCGTTCGAGCACCCGCGGGTCGGCCGGGGCGGCGACGGCGGGCGGCAGGTACCAGGTGGAGGCGCTGGTGACGGTGCGCTGCACGGCCGGGTCGCGCAGGGCGGCGACGGTGTACCGGGCGGTGACGGGGTCGAGGCCCCGGTAGCGGGCGCCGATGTAGTTGACCACGGTGTGGTCCGGCCCGTAGACCTCCTCCAGCCGGTCCAGCAGGACGGGCAGGTGGCGGTTGGTGAACCCGGCGCGCCGGTAGTCGAGTTCGCCGACGATGCCGACCTGCCAGAGCACCAGGTGCAGGCCGGGGTCGAGGCGTCGGTCGCGGATCAGCAGGTCGGAGGCCTCGAAGGTCTGCATGCCGGGGGTGCTCGGGTCCACGCCGAGGTCGGCGCAGAGCACGTCCAGGGCGCTGATGCCCGGGCGCATCACGGCGGTGTGGCCCTCGCGGCGGGCGATCCGTACGGCGCGGTGGCTGGACAGCACGAAGATGCCCGGGTGGCCGTAGAAGACCGCCGCCACCCGGCGCCCGGCCCGCACGAAGTGCAGGACCGCCTCCGACATCTGGACGTAGGTGAGGTAGCGGTCCTTCGCGTCGTCGTAGAGGACGCCGAGGTCGTAGGCGTCCGGGCGCCAGGCGTTGATGCGCACGATCGTCGCGGGGTCGGCCACGCAGTGGAAGACGTGGTCGGCCTCGCGGAGCAGGCGCTCGTCGGCGCGGGTGAAGCCGACGGCCTCGATGCCGGAGCCGAGGACGGTCAACTCGCCCTTCTGCTCGGACGGTTCACCGCCCGGCGGGCCGGCCGCGGCGATCGCGCGGGACAGTTCGGCCCACCGGGCCTGGTGCTCGCGGCGGGAGGGGAAGCGGTCGAAGGGGCGCGTGTAGCGGTGCGCGGAGCGGAGGTCGGGGTCCATGCGGCGGCGCGGGCCTTCAGGGGTGGTCAGTGGTCGGCGAGGCCGGGGAGGTCGACCACGACCGCCTGGGTGACCTGCGGGGGCAGCGCGTCCACCAGGAGCGGCGGGTCGAGCTGGACCGGCGGGTCGAACTCGAACACGGCCTGGGTGCTCTGCGGCGGGGTCATCAGCACCGGCGCTCCGGACGCGAGGGCTGCCGGATCCGGGGCCCCCGCGGCGTCGTCGGCGTCGCCGTCCAGGAGCAGGTCGATGTCCACGTCGATGTCCGGGACGCCGATGTCCGGGACGTCGACGGGCGGGGCGCTGGCGGTCGGGGTGGTCATGGCGGTCACTCGTCCCCTCGGGGCCGCGGGCGGAGGCGGGTTCATGCTACTGAACGGACGTTCGGCCGGACAGGGGTCGGGCAACCGGGCAACTGCGGAGCAGCGGAGTGCCGGCCGGGCGGCGGATGGGCCGCGCGGTCGGCACGGTACGGACGAGGTGTCCGTGGGTGGATGCCGTCAGAGCAGTGCGGTGGCGACGATCGGGCCCACCGTCTTGACGACGCTCCAGGCATCGTCCCAGAAGCTGTCCGCCTCCACGCCCGGATTCCGGCCCAGGGCACCGCCGGTGCGGCCGGTGCGGTCGATCGGAGGGGCCAGTCTGGGGAGCTGCGGGGTGGGGGACCACACCCGGTGTTCCTCGCGGACGTCTTCCATGGTCATGGTCGCTCTTCCCTTCGTGTGTGCGGGGACGGCTGGCAGGGTTCAGTAGAGGCCTCCGATGGCGGGGGGTGGGGGCGGCAGGCAGCCGGGGGTGGGGGCGCCGCCGCAGGCCCAGGGGGCCGGGTCCGCGAAGCTGGGGCCGTAGATCCCTCCGGGGCCGTCCATGATCAGTGTGGTCGCGTGCTCGGTGGGATCGGCGTCCTCCTCCAAGGCGGGGGCCACCACGCTGGTCGGCCGAGGGCCGCCGGTGAATCCGACGGGCGCCCGGACGGGCCGCGCGGCCGCGTTCCGGTCGTCGCCGACGTCGACGGTCTCCTTGTACACCTTCAGGTACGCGTCGTAGCCGACCGTGCGGTCGATCGGCGGCACCTGGGGCGGCGGCTGCTCGTACATGGTCCTCTCTCTCCTGTTCGGTGCTCCGGTGGTCGGCCGTACGAGGCGGCGTCACCGGGCGGGGGGGCGGGGGGGGCCGCCCCGCCGGGCGCCCCCCGCCCGCCGGGGGCGCCAGAAACAAAAATAAGGGCCCCCAAAAAACACGGGCGGGGCGGAAGGC
>NZ_JBHXEM010000277.1:0-3068 GCF_042724755.1 Kitasatospora sp. NPDC127067
TTCGGGCCGGATCACCCGGAACAGGGTGGCCACGGCGGCCCGCGTCCGTTCATCCGGGAGGGTGGGTTCTTGCCCCGGGTCCTTTACGGGAGGGGTGACAGTGATGCCGGTCCCTCGACCACCGGAGGCCGGGCGGGGGACAGCCGGTTCGGGCTGCGGGGTGTCGAAGACGTGGGCCTCGGACCGGACCGTTCCGTCGGCCATCCGGACCGTGTCGACCCGGTAGTACCCGGCGTCCTTCAGTTCTTTGAGTGCCCGCCGGACGGCGCCCCGCCCCTGCGGACTGCTGTCCGCCATCTGCCGCCCGTCCTCCCGCCACCCGTCGGGACGGGAGAGGAGGTCGGCGAGGAGGCCACGAGCGGTGTAACTCAGCCGCCGGTCCTGCAACAGGCCGTTCGGAAGCACGGTGAATGCGCGCACGTGCGCGCTACGATGAATCTGCATCTGGAGTCCTGCTCCTGGTGCCCGACCCCGGGGTGTGTCACCACCGCCGGGGTCTCCTATGTTCTGTTGATGATGCGGAAAGTAGCACAACGACTACACGGAGTGCGAGTCATTCGTGTGAGGCCCGGGCCCCGCAGCAAGTACGCCCCCCACCGTTGCGTGGGAAGACGGTCCCGCCGACTTCCCACGCATCCCGTCCCACCCGGCGGCCTCGGGCCCCACCCCCGCCCATCGGCACGGGGGGCGGGGGTGGAGCGCGATACTCAAGGACGAGTGCGTTCGATCGCCTCGAAGATGTCCGCATCGGTCTCCTGCTGCCACGACGGCAGATCGACCCAGTCGGCGACATAGCCCGGCTTCGGATTCTCGATGTGCTTGTGGATCTGAGCGATCCAACACGTCGCGACGAATCGGCCTTTCTGCTCCCGGGTGAGCTTTGACGTGTTGCCGCCGCTCACGATGATGAAGTCACGGACCTGGCCGAAGACGGCGGCGGCGCACTCCCGCTCCCACTCGGGAGTCTCGTCCCATGCGGCGACATAGCCTGCTTTCGGCTCGCCCGGATAGTGCTTCGACACACCGGCGATCCACGCTTCGCGGAAGATTTGCCCGTCGGACGGCATGAATTGCTCCTTCGTCAGGCGACGTTGTCAAGCGCCGAAATCTGCTGGTACAGGGCTGAGGCGCGACTATCGGCCGCGAGCGGAACGAGGCGGCTCCTGACTGCCTGCAACTTCCTGCCGATGTAGCCCGAGCCGGTCTGGTCGACCAACTCCAGAGCAGCGTGAGTGTAATGACTCGCCTGATCCAGATCACCGCGCTCGACGCTCAGCGCGGCCAACTCCGCGACCACCGCGCCTCTGCGACGCAGCGAGAGCCGCTGGGAGAGCGCGGATGTCAGTGCCTGCTCCGCCAGATCCGGGCGGCCGAGTGCGAGATAGCAGGTGCCGCGTTCCTCGGCGAGACGTGAACCATCGAACCGAAGCCAACCGCCATTGTGCAGGTGGCCGGACAGATCGTGTACCTGCTCGGCGGCGCCCAGTGCTCGTTCGGTTGCTTCAAGGTCGCCGAGGCCTGCAAATGCCTCCGCCTGGACCGCCGCGACCCAGTACCGGGTTGAGAGCTGGCTGTCTCCTCGTTCTGCGACCTGAGAGGCCACTGCCAGAATCGGAGTCGCGACAGCGAAACGGTGTTCGTAGACTTCCACGAAGGCGTGCCGCGTCAGTGCACAAGCCCACAGGTCGAAAGCGCTGGCTTCCCTGGCTGCGCTGGCGGCGAGTGTGTAGCACTGCGCCGCGTCGGTGTAGCGGTTGGCGTCGAAGAAGATCTCACCCGCGAGCTGATACAGATCTCCCACCAGCGCACAGAGCTGCTGGCGCGAGGCATCGCTCTGGCTTTCCCCCAGCCCCTTCGCCAGGAGAGCCAGTTGGTGCTTGACCATCGGGTACACGACCTGCTTGGAGTCGGAGAGCCCGAACAGCTTCCAGAGGTGCGTGTTCAGTTCCGGCCCGACTTCTGTCAGGGACGTGGCCACGCCGGATCGGGGCGAGGGCCTTTCGGTATCGGGCAGGGCGATGAGCGCTCCGGTCACGGCGAGCAGACTCAGGACGTCGCGGCGCTTCATGTCGTCAGTATCACCAAGGGGTGGGGCAGCGGCGTAGACCACCGAACGGTCAGGGGCTGTCACCTCTGGTGCGAGGAGGTCCGCCAGGCTCTCGGGGGTGACCCTGAGGACCTTTGCCATCTTGGGGTGTACGAACCCCTGGGGATTGGTCGCGCCGGCCTCCCAGCGGGTGACCGTGGAGACTGCCACTCCCAGTTCGGCGGCGAATGCCTCCTGACTGTAGCCCAGTGCCTTTCGGCGCTGCGCGAGTCGCTTCCTCCTCGGAGTCACAATCGCCCCCGCTCGGTTCGAAGGGCCCCAGGTCAGGCGGGGTAGTGCGTCGATTATGCCTGAAAGGTGCTCATCTTCCGCTCTGGTTCGGGGCAACTCCCGGACCGTTCAATGGATGCAGCTACCCCTGGCTTCGCCTTCTCGTCAGGCGGCCACGAGCTCATGACCACCTGTTCCGCCTCTTCGAGGTGCCCCATGCTCACTTCTCATCGCCCCCGCATGTTCGTCGCGCGCCTCGACTCCCGTATCGAGTCCACGCCGCTGGCCCGGTACTTGCTCCGGGCGTACCTCTCCGCCCTCCCCGCCGGGGACCGGTACTCGGACACCGCCGAACTGTTGCTCGGCGAGTTGTTCGCCAACGCCGTCCAGCACTCCGACGCCCCCGACGACTGTCACATCGAGGTCCGCTTCACCGTCACCGGCTCCCGTCTGCGGCTCGAAGTCCACGACGCCGGCACCGACCACCCCACCCTCCACTCCCCGACCCCCGACGACGAACACGGCCGAGGCCTGCTCCTCGTCAACGAACTCGCCGAACGCTGGGGCAGCGCCAACCGCCCCGGCGGCATCGGCAAGTACGTCTGGGCCCTCGTCGCCCCCGCCCCCGGCCCCGCCCTCGTCACCGCCTGAAAGCACCAGAACCCCCCATGCACCTCACCACCCTCGCCGGCCACGCCCTCTCCCGCGGCCGCACCCCCGCCGACACCTACGCCCTCCTCGCCCGCCGCAC
>NZ_JBHXEM010000278.1:0-2939 GCF_042724755.1 Kitasatospora sp. NPDC127067
CGGTGGGGTGGGTCAGGAGAGCAGGCCGTTGTAGTCCGGCAGCTTGAAGGTCTGCTCGGCGTGGCCGCCGTTGAGGTCCGTCCAGTTGTTGCCGATGCTGGCGATGATCGTGTAGCCCTCGTTCTCGACCTTGATCCGCTCGTCCGTCTTGTACTGCTGCACCGACTTGAAGAGGTCGCCCAGGCCGCGGCCGTGCAGCTCGTCCACGGTGTAGCCCGCCTTCTCCAGGCTGTACCGGGTGACGGGTTCGATGAAGTCCACGCGCGCGGTGACGAAGATGATCGCGACCCCGCGCGAGTGGGCGTACTGCGCCAGCTCCACCACCGGCGGGATGCCCGGCATCGTGAACGGGTGGAAATGCGTCGCGAGGGTGGTGTTGTCGATGTCGAAGACGATCGCGGGCGTCTCGTCCGTCGGCTCGGCCGTGCGCTGCTCGACGAAGGCGCGGGCGGGCGCGATCAAGCAGGTATGCGCAGCCGTCGGAGGATGAAGCCCTCCGACGGCTGTTCGCGCACAGGCCAGAACCGGGGCACGGATGGACCGATCGGCTATGACCGGCGGACGTACGGTGACGACCGGTGTCGACCTCGCCTGCCCGTGCAGCCCGGTCCATGCCCCACTCGCCCCGTAGGGCGCGCCGCGGCCTCCGCCTTCCCCGGCGGAGGCCTGGTGGATGTCGACGAGCAGCGGCCATCCCGCCCGGAGTGCTCCGGTGTGCCGTCGGTGGCACAACGACCTCGGGCTCATCAGGTGGTGCGGCCCGGGACCGGAGGAGAGAACGACATGACGGACGACCACGGCCTCCCGCGGAGGTTCGCTCGCTCCGAGACCGCCCGCGCGGAGGCGTTCAGCGACGGCGTGCTGGCCATCGCCGTGACCATCCTGGTCCTCGGGCTCACGGATCCGCCCCACGAACCGGGCGGACTCGGGCGGGCCCTGATCCGCCAGTGGCCGGTCTACCTCGGCTACCTGGCCTCCTTCAGCTATGTGGCGGTCATCTGGCTGAATCATCATCAGGCTTTCGTGCGGATACGTGCCATGGATCGCGGGTTGCACGCGGCCAATCTCCTCCTGCTCTTCACCACTGCGGCGCTCGCCTTTCCCACTGCGGTGCTGTCGGGCGCACTGCAGAACAGCGTCATCGACAGCGACGCTCGCGTGGCCGTCGCGCTGTACGCCGGGATCGCGGCAGGCATGTGCGGCAGCTGGATCGTGCTCTACAGCCATCTGGACCGGCGTCCGGAACTGCTGCACCACGCTGTCGAACCCTCCTACGTCGCTCACGGCAGGCTCCGCTCGTGGGCCGGCGTGATGGCGTATCTCCTCGCCGGTGCGGTCGGTGCGCTGACCGCCCCGGTCGTCGCACTCGCCGTGTTCGTCGTGCTGCCTGTCTTCTACTTTCTGACCAGCGAGGGGTTGCGGCTGCCCGGTCGCGGCCGACGGGAAGCGAATCGCCAGGAGTAGGCGAGAGAACCGGCGAGCACACCTGGTTGCATGCTTGGGGGCCTTCCACGGATGAGATGTACCGTGGGAGGCCCCCGCGTTTATGTCGAGGAACCGGTCCTCGCCGAGCACGAGCCGGCCGTCCAGGGCGAGCTCGGTGGAGGTACGGGCACTCGGGCCGAGCCGTGATCTGCCGAAGAGGGGCGTCACCGGGTGGGCGGACCGGGGATCGACAGCTGCGCGCACGGGTTTCCCGGTCGCGCGCGTCGACCCGGCAGGCCCGAGGACCCTTGACGGAGATTCAGACCAGGAGCCGTATCCGGCTCGGATGTCCCGGCAATGCACCGGTACCTGATGGGAAGTGCACCACCCGCCTGGCGTGGAGCAACCGGTCGGTTCGTGGACTGGCTCCGCGGCCTCCCGGCTCCGCGGCTTCCGACGTCACAGTGTCTCTCTGCGACCAGTCGCCCCCAGGTGTCCGTCTGTCGAACGAGCGGACCGTCGCAGCCTCGTGCGACGGTCGCCGGTCCGGCGTCCGTGCTGCTCCGCGTCACCGCGCCGGTTCATCCCCGGGTAGTGCGCTGTGGTGCCAGTTCCTGAGCACAGAGGGAGGATTCGGCCGATCGGGACGGCCGTAGTTTCGGGGTGTGCCGAAGTCGCGAATGCGGTGGGCGCTCTACCGATTGCTCCGAGAGGATCCCTCATGTTCGACATCACCAAGGTTCAGGCCGCCCCGAGCTCGGACCTCCTCACGCCCGACAACGCGGTCATGCTCTTCGTGGACCACCAGCCGCAGATGTTCTTCGGCACCGGCAGCGGTGACCGTGCCGCGATCATCAACAGCACCGTGGGGCTCGCCAAGGCGGCTCGGGCTTTCGACGTTCCGGCCGTCCTGACCACGGTGGCCGCCGAGTCCTTCTCCGGGCCGCTGCTGCCTCAGCTCGCCGAGGTGTTCCCCGAGCACGAGATCATCGACCGGACGACCATGAACGCCTGGGAGGACGAGGCCCTCGTCGCGGCGGTCAGGGCGACCGGGCGCAAGAAGATCATCCTCTCCGGTCTGTGGACCGAGGTCTGCCTGGTACTGCCCGCGCTCTCCGCGCTGGAGCAGGGGTACGAGGTGTACGTCGTCTCCGACGCCTCCGGCGGCGTCAGCCCGGCCGCCCACGAGCACGCGCTCCAGCGGATGATCGCCGCCGGCGCGGTGCCGGTGACCTGGGTGCAGGTGCTCCTGGAGCTGCAGCGCGACTGGGCGCGCCAGGAGACGTACGGCGCGGTCATGGAGATCGTCAAGGCCCACGCCGGCGCCTACGGCCTCGGGGTCGTGTACGCCCAGAGCGTCATCGGCGCACACGCCGCGGGCTGACCTCCGTGGACACCGGCATTCTGATCCTGCGCCTGCTGGTGGGCCTGCTGGTCGCCGGCCACGGCGTGCAGAAGATCAGCA
This sequence comes from Kitasatospora sp. NPDC127067, assembly GCF_042724755.1. NCBI lineage: Bacteria > Bacillati > Actinomycetota > Actinomycetes > Kitasatosporales > Streptomycetaceae > Kitasatospora > Kitasatospora sp. NPDC127067. The sequence goes on from NZ_JBHXEM010000278.1 coordinate 2,891, forward strand.
CGCACCTGGGCGGCAGGGGCCTCGCGGGCGGCACCGAGGAGTTCCGCGC
>NZ_JBHXEM010000279.1:0-2853 GCF_042724755.1 Kitasatospora sp. NPDC127067
CGCCGACGGCCGCATCGTCGACGAACTCCACCACCCCACCGCCGACACCGTCCTGGACCGCATGCGCCGCTTCGACGCCAAGGGCCGCACCAGCTGAGGCCCCCGGCCCCCGAAACGCCACCCGTCCCCGAGTACCCCCAGGACTGACGCCTCCCCATGTTCCGCACCGCACTGCGCAATGTGCTCGCCCACAAGGGCCGGCTGCTGATGACGGTACTGGCCGTCATGCTCGGCACCGCCTTCGTGTCCGGCACGCTGGTCTTCTCCGACACCTTCGGCAACGCGCTGAGGACCCAGAACTCCAAGAGCTACACCGACGTCGCCGTCACGGTCGCCGACCGAGAGGCCCGCAACCTCAGCGACGACCACAGCGAGCAGATCGCCGGCCCGACCCTCACCGAGGAGACCCGTGCCAAGGTCGCCACGGTGCCCGGCGTCGCCGAGGTCCGCGGCGTGGTCGGCGGCTTCGCCGGCATCGCCGACACGAAGGGCGCGCTGATCGGCAACGGCTTCTCCACCACCGGCACCAACTACGTGCCGGGCGCCGACGGCACCGACCCGCGCTACCCGCTGGTCGAGGGCCGCGGCCCGAAGGACGCCACCGAGATCGCGCTCGACCGCAAGACCGCCGACAAGGGCGGCTACAAGGTCGGCGACACCGTCCGGGTCGCGGTCAACGGCCCGGTGATGAAGCTCAAGCTCACCGGCACCCTGACCACCAACGACCCGCGCGTGGTGGCCGGCGGCTCGCTGGCCGCCTTCGACACCGCCACCGCCCAGCGGCTCTACCTGACCCCGGGCCGCTACGCCGAGCTGGACGTCCGGTCCAAGCCGGGCACCGACGACGCCGCGCTGCTCACCGCCGTCAAGCAGGCCGTCCCGCAGGGCGACTTCATCGAGGCGAAGACCGGCCGTGAACTCGCCGCCGAGCAGGACGAGATGATCAGGAAGGGCACCACCGTCCTGACCACCGTCCTGATGGGCTTCGCGGGCATCGCGCTGTTCGTCGGCATCTTCATCATCGCCAACACCTTCACCATGCTGGTCGCCCAGCGCACCAAGGAGCTGGCGCTGCTGCGCGCCGTCGGCGCCACCCGCCGCCAGATCACCCGCTCGGTGCTGATCGAGGCCGTGCTGGTCGGCCTGACCGCCGCGGTGACCGGTCTGCTGGCGGGCATCGGCATCGCCGCCGGACTCAAGTCGCTGCTCAACGGCCCGATGGACGCGAACCTGCCGGACGGCCCGCTGATCATCGCCCCGACCACAGTGGTCGCCGCGCTCGCGGTCGGCGTGCTGGTGACGGTGCTGGCCGCCTGGCTGCCGGCCCGCCGGGCCTCCCGGATCGCCCCGGTGGCGGCGATGAGCTCGGCCGAGCAGCCCGCCACCCAGAAGGGCCTGCGGATCCGCAACGCCATCGGCCTGCTGTTCTCGCTGGCCGGCCTCGCCACGCTGGCCGGAGGTGTGGCCGGCAAGGAGGTCAAGCTGGTCGGCCTCGGCGCCGGCGCGCTGCTGATCGGCGTGTTCGTGCTGACCCCGCTGCTGTCCCGGCCGCTGATCGCGCTGTTCGCCCCGCTGCTGCGCGCCGTGTACGGCGCACCGGGCAAGCTGGCCCAGGAGAACGCGATCCGCAACCCGCGCCGCACCGCCGCCACGGCCTCGGCGCTGACCATCGGCGTCACCCTGATCACCTCGCTGACCGTGATCGGCGCCTCGGTGAACCAGGCGGTGGACAAGGCCGCCGAGACCGACCTCAAGGCCGACTACACGGTCGCGATGCAGAACTTCTCGAAGCTCTCCCCCGAGGTCGCCGCCCAGATCGCCAAGGCGCCCGGCGTCGGCGTGATCAGCACCGAGCGCGGCGTCACCGTCAAGACCGGGCAGAACGGCGAGGACAGCGAGTGGATGACCGCGGTGGACGCCGCGACCATCGACCAGCTGGCCACCGTCAAGGTCAAGGAGGGCTCCGCGGACGCCCTCAAGCAGGGCAGGCTGCTGGTCAGTTCGGGCCGGGCCGAGCACGCCGGCTACAAGGTCGGCGACACCCTCTCCGTCACCTACCCGGACGGCGCCAAGGGCTCGCTGACCGTCGGCGGCATCCTGGAGGCCAACACCGCGCTGGCCTCGGTCATCGTCCCGGAGGCCGTGGTCGGCCCGCACCTGGCGCCCGGCACCGGCCTGGAGAAGGTCCTGGTCAAGGGCACGAACGGCGCGACCGAGGAGCTGAAGCAGGCGCTGCGCGACGCGACCGGCGGCAACCCGCTGATCGCGGTCAAGGGCGCGAAGGAGATCAAGGCGGAGAACCGCCAGATGATCACCGGAATCCTGAACATGATGTACGGCCTGCTCGGCATGTCCGTGGTCATCGCGGTGCTCGGCGTGGTCAACACCATGGCGATGTCGGTGTTCGAGCGCCGCCGGGAGATCGGCATGCTGCGGGCGATCGGCCTGGACCGGCTCGGCATCCGCCGGATGGTCCGGCTGGAGTCGCTGCTGATCGCGCTGTTCGGCGGGCTGGTGGGTGTCGGCCTCGGCATCCTGGTCGCCTGGGCGGGCGTGCGCACACTGGCGGACAGCCTCAAGGACATCACCACCGTCGTCCCGCCGGTGCAGACCGTCGGCTTCCTGCTCGCTGCCGCCGTGATCGGTCTGCTGGCCGCGCTCTGGCCGGCCCACCGGGCGGCCAGGCTGGACATCCTGGACTCGATCAAGAGCCAGTAGCGGTCCGGAGGTACGGAAGCCCGGAGCCCCCGGGGCGGGTTGGGGGGGACCCCCCCGGGGGGTGCCGGGGGGGGGGGGGGGGCGGGGGTGGGGCGCGCGGGCTCAGGTGGGCACCCCCCGGCAGAAAAGGACCGA
>NZ_JBHXEM010000280.1:0-2842 GCF_042724755.1 Kitasatospora sp. NPDC127067
CGCTGTTGAGTTCTCAAGGAACGGACGCTTCCTTCGGACCGCCTTCCAGCGGACCCTCCGGGCTTCGTTCTTTCGTGTTTCCAGCTTACCAGACGTTTTCCGCTCCGTTTACCGGGGCTTTTCACATCTGAAATCTGGTGTTAACCGCCAAGTTGTGGCGACTCGACCAACCATAGCGGGTCGGCAGCCGGAGCGCGAATCGGGGCGCACCGGGAGTCCCCCGGACGGCGGCATGATTTGTTGCTCTCGCGAGCATATACAGCAATGGTCCCGATTCGCCAAGATGCCTGTAGAGTGCGGCGCATCGGAGCCAAGAGGACTAGACCACTCGCGGGTCGGTGAGTCGCCGGCCGGTTGGGCTGGCAGGGGCGGGGTCTTCGCCCGGGAATGTCAGCAGATGTCCAAAGTTGACATGATTTAGGCTTCAGTTGATCGTCGTGCCGCTCCTCGCGGCCGCACGCTGTACTGCGCACTTGGGAGGCACAACCATGACCACTGTGACGTCGCCGCTGACCGGCAAGATCGTGGGGCTCGCGGGCGTGCCCGACCCGGTGTTCTCGGGTGCGATGGTCGGCCCGGGCACCGCGATCGACCCCGTTCGCGAGCAGACCACGGCGGTCGCTCCGGTGGACGGTGTCGTCGTCTCCATGCACCCGCACGCGTTCGTCGTCGTGGACGCCGAGGGCCACGGTGTGCTGACCCACCTCGGGATCGACACCGTTCAGCTGAACGGCGAGGGCTTCGAGCTGCTCGTCAACAAGGGCGACACGGTGACCCGGGGTCAGGCCGTCATCAAGTGGGACCCGGCCGCCGTCGAGGCCGCGGGCAAGTCGCCGATCTCGCCGATCGTGGCGCTGGAGGCCACCGTGGACTCGCTGGGCGACCTGCGGGAGGACGGCGAGGCCAAGGCCGGCGAGCAGCTGTTCAACTGGAGCTGACCTCTTCTTTCCGACCCGCCCCGGACGAGATGACGGGGCGGCCCCCACATACAGCGGTTCCCGGCGGGGCCGCTCATCTCAGCGGAGACAGGTGACATGGAGAAGACGCTGCGCGGCGTGGGCGTGAGCCACGGGGTCGCGATCGGCCAGGTGCGGCACATGGGGACGGCGGTGCTGGAGCCCCCGGCCACCCAGATCCCGACCGAGGACGCCCCCCGTGAGCAGGCTCGCGCCCAGGCCGCCGTCGAGGCGGTCGCCGCCGACCTCATCGCGCGCGGCAACCTCGCGGGCGGCGAGGCCCAGGCCGTGCTGGAGGCCCAGGCGCTGATGGCGCAGGACCCGGAGCTGATGGCCGACGTGTCCCGCCGGATCGCCGTCGGCAGCAGTGCCGAGCGCGGCATCTACGACGCGTTCGCGGCCTACCGGGCGCTGCTCGCCTCCGCCGGGGAGTACCTGGCCGGGCGGGTCGCCGACCTGGACGACGTGCGCAACCGGATCGTGGCCCGGCTGCTCGGCGTGCCGATGCCGGGCGTGCCGGACAGCGACGAGCCGTACGTGCTGTTCGCGCGGGACCTGGCGCCGGCCGACACCGCGCTGCTGGACCCGACGCTGGTGCTCGGCTTCGTGACCGAGGAGGGCGGGCCGACCAGCCACAGCGCCATCCTGGCCCGGGCGATGGGCGTGCCGGCCGTTGTGGCGCTGCCGGGTGCGATCGAGGTCGCCGAGGGCACCGTCGTCGCGGTGGACGGCAGCTCCGGCGACGTACTGCTGGAGCCGTCCCGGGAGAAGCAGGACGAGCTGCGGGCGGCTGCCGCCGAGCGCAGGGCCGCGCTGGCCGCCTCCTCCGGCCCGGGGCAGACCTCGGACGGGCACCGGGTGCCGCTGCTGGCCAACGTGGGCGGACCGGCCGACGTTCCGGCCGCGCTGGAGAACGGCGCCGAGGGCGTCGGCCTGTTCCGCACCGAGTTCCTGTTCCTGGACGACTCGGCGAAGGCTCCCGACGCGGAGAAGCAGGTCGAGGCGTACCGCAAGGTGCTGGAGGCCTTCCCCGAGGGCCGGGTCGTGGTCCGGGTGCTGGACGCCGGCGCCGACAAGCCGCTGGACTTCCTGACCCCGGCCGACGAGCCCAACCCGGCTCTGGGCGTGCGCGGTCTGCGCACCCTGCTCGAACACCCCGAGGTGCTGCGGACCCAGCTGGAGTCGCTGGCCAAGGCGGCCGAGGGCCTGCCGGTGCACCTTGAGGTGATGGCCCCGATGGTGGCCGACCGCAAGGACGCCAAGGATTTCGCGACCGCCTGCCGTGAGGCCGGGCTGGACGCCAAGTTCGGCGCGATGGTGGAGATCCCGTCGGCCGCGCTGCGCGCCAGGGCGATCCTCCAGGAGGTCGAGTTCCTGTCGCTGGGGACCAACGACCTCGCGCAGTACACCTTCGCGGCCGACCGCCAGGTCGGTGCGCTGGCCCGGCTCCAGGACCCGTGGCAGCCGGCCCTGCTGGACCTGGTCGCCGCGGCGGCCGACGCCGCGCGGGCGGCCGGCAAGAGCTGCGGCGTCTGCGGCGAGGCGGCCTCCGACCCGCTGCTGGCCGTGGTGCTGACCGGTCTGGGCGTCACCAGCCTGTCGATGGGCGCGGCCTCGATCCCCTACGTGCGGACCACGCTCGCCAAGTACACGCTGGCGCAGTGCCGCCGGGCGGCCGAGGCGGCCCGGGCCGCGGACAGCGCCGAGGAGGCGCGGGCCGCGGCGCAGCAGGTGCTCTCCGGCGAGTAGCCGGGAACGGCGGAAGCGGGAACAGCGAGAGGGGGGGCCCCCCCCCGGGGGGGGGGGGGGGCCCCCGCGGGCGGCCCCGGGGCGGGGGGGCCCCGGGGGGGGGGGGGGGGGGGGAGAAAAAGCGCCGGGGCGGCAAG
>NZ_JBHXEM010000281.1:0-2819 GCF_042724755.1 Kitasatospora sp. NPDC127067
GCCCCGCGGGGCCGCGGGCGCCGGGGGCCCCCCCCCCCCCCCCCCACGGCCGTGTCACCGGCGTCGGTCACGGCGGCCCGGTGGGCCACCCGGCTGCGGGAGGCCGGCCGGGTGCCGGGCGACGGAACGTCAGCGCCGCCCGGGCACCGGCAGTCCGAGGTGGTCCCGCAGGGTGGGGCCGGTGTAGTCGGTGCGGAACACCCCGCGCTCCTGGAGCAGCGGTACGACCCGGTCGACGAACTCGTCCAGCCCGCCCGGGGTGAGGTGCGGGACGAGGATGAAGCCGTCGGCCGCGTCGTTCTGCACGAAGTGGTCGATCTGCGCGGCGACGGTGGCGGGCGAGCCGATGAAGGACTGCCGGCCGGTCAGCTCGATCACCAGTTCGCGGCTGGTCAGCTTCTTCTCCGCGGCCACCGCCCGCCACCGTTCGGCGAGGGCCACCGGGTCGGCGTGCCGGACCCGCCCCTGGACCAGGCCGCTGTCCGGGTCGGGGTCGACGGTCGGCAGCGGTCCGTCGGGGTCGTGGTCGGACAGGTCGACGCCCCAGACCTGCTCCAGGAAGGCGATCGTGGTCTGCGGGCCGACCTGGGCCCGGCGGATCCCGTGGGCCCGTTCGGCCGCCTCGGCGTCGGTGTCGCCGAGGACGAAGGTGACCCCGGGCATGATCTTCAGCTCGTCCGGCTTGCGCCCGTACGCGGCGAGCCGGCGCTTGACGTCGCTGTGGAAGGCCTGGCCGTCGGCGAGGGTGGAGTGCCGGGAGAAGACCACGTCGGCGGTGGCGGCGGCGAACTCGCGCCCCTCGTCGGAGTCCCCGGCCTGGATCACCACCGGGTGGCCCTGCGGCGGCCGCGGCAGCGAGAGCCTGCCCTCGACCTCGAACTGCGGGCCGCGGTGCCGGGCGGGTTCCTCCCCGGCGTCCCAGAACTCCCGTGCCAGCTGGACGAATTCGGCGGCGCGGGTATAGCGGTCGGCGCGGTCCAGGTAGCCGCCGCGGCGGAAGTTCTCCCCGGTGAAGGCGTCCGAGGAGGTGACCACGTTCCAGGCCGCGCGGCCACCGGAGAGGTGGTCCAGCGAGGCGAAGCGGCGGGCCAGTTCGTACGGCTCGTTGAAGGTCGCGTTGACGGTGGCGGCCAGGCCGAGCCGTTCGGTGACGGCGGCCAGCGCGTTCAGCACGGTGATCGACTCGGGGCGGCCGACCACGTCGAGGTCGTGGATGAGGCCCTTGGTCTCGCGCAGCCGCAGGCCCTCGGCGAGGAAGAAGAAGTCGAACTTCCCGCGTTCGGCGGTCTGCGCGAGGTGGCGGAACGAGGAGAACTCGATGTGGCTGCCGGAGGCCGGGTCGCTCCACACCGTGGTGTTGTTGACGCCGGGGAAGTGCGCGGCCAGGTGGATCTGCTTGAGCGGTCGGTCCGTCATCGGGTCACCTCGGCGAGGGCGGGGGAAGCGGCGGGGGCGCCGGCGGGGCGGGTGGCGTAGCGGCTGGCCGGGCGGGCCAGGCTGAGGTGGTCGCGCAGGGTGCGGCCGGTGTACTCGGCGCGCAGCAGGCCCGCGGCGCGCAGGGCGGGGGCGATCCGGTCGGCCAGCGCCGCCAGGTCGCGCGGCGGGTCGGCGGGGGAGAGGTGGAAGCCGTCCACGCCGGTGCCGGTCGCGGTGAGTTCGGCGAGCAGCCGCTCGTCGGCGGCCCGGTCGGGCAGGGCGGACAGGGCGGTGTCGAGCCGGGCGAGGATGCGCAGGCCCTCCCCGGCGCGCAGCCGCAGTTCGGTGGCGGCGGTCAGCCTGGTGGCGCGGTCGGGGGCGTCGAGCAGCACGACGTCGGCGTGCCGGATCGCGGCGGCGGTCCGGGCCCGCCCGCCCGGGGAGGCGTCCGGCGCGAGGTCGGCGGCGGCGACCGGCACCGCGACCACCGGGCGGCCCTGCGGCGGGCGCGGGGTGATGGACGGGCCGCGGACCGAGAAGTGCGGGCCCTCGAAGTCGATGTAGTGCAGTTTGTCGCGGTCGATGAACCGCCCGGTCGCGGTGTCGCGGATCTCCGCGTCGTCCTCCCAGCTGTCCCAGAGCCGGGCGGCCACCTCGACGGCGTCGGCGGCCTCGGCCCACAGCTGGTCCTCGGCGGCGACCGGGCGGCGGCCGAAGGCCCGGGCCTCGGCCTCGGTCGTGGAGACGCCGACCAGCCAGCCGGCCCGGCCCTCGCTCGCCCAGTCCAGGGTGTTGACCGAGATCGAGGTGTGGAAGGGCTCGGTGTGGGTGGTGGTGACGGTCGGCACCAGTCCGACCCGGTCGGTCAGCGGGGCGATCCGGGCGAGGGCGGCGAGCGCGTCGGGGCGGCTCGGTGCGGCGGCGAAGGAGTCGTCGAGGGTGACGAAGTCCAGGGTGGCCCGCTCGGCGAGCCGGGCGAGGTAGGCGTAGTGCCCGGCGTCGAAGCGGCCGGGGCTGTCGAGGGCGGCGGACAGGTGCAACTGGCGGGGCATGGTGAGCCTGACTTCCTCGTGCGGACGCGTGCGGGCGCCGGCGCGGCCGTGCGGGGACACGGGAGCGCGGGGGCACGCGGGAGCGCGGTGGCGGCCCGCGGGCGGAGCCCGTGCGGGCGGGGGGAAGGTCCGGCGCCGGGCGGGACGTCAGCCGGGCGGCGGCGGGGGAACGGTCAGCTCAGCCGCGACACGCCGCGGACCACACGCGACCGAAGTCGATGTGGCTGCGGGTGACCAGCGGGCACGAGGCGTTCACCGCTTCAGTTGACCAGGGCGTCCGTCGGTTCGTCAACCGCCGTTTCCGTCGGCCCGCGGTGCCCGGGCACGCCGAAGGCCCCGCCCCGCCGCCTG
>NZ_JBHXEM010000282.1:0-2722 GCF_042724755.1 Kitasatospora sp. NPDC127067
CGCCCTGCCCCCTGCGCTCCCCCACCCCCCCGCGGGTATCCGCAACACCCCGCCCGCCACCGCCCGGGGGCCCGTTACTCGGCGGGGGCCCGGCCGGCCCCGCTCCTGCGTCCGGTGCTGCTCGGCCGGGCCGGTCCCCAGGTGCACTCGTGCTCGGACTTTGCATATTGAGTGCGTGTTACTGCTTATTTCGCCCGTCATCTTGTCAGGAACGAGCAGAGCCCCGTACAAATGATCCGGCTGGGACCACAGCAGCCATCCATGCCCTGACCCCGAGATCCCGTGAGGTCGAAGCGTGTCAACTGCCCTCCGCCGGTGGCTCCGTACCACCGTCGCCTGCTGTACGACGCTCGCCGCCGTGTCCACCGCCACGCTCCTGGCGCAGCCCGCGGTCGCCGCCGAGCCAACCCCGCCCGGCACCGTCGCCGAGTACCCCAACTACGCCCCCACGCCGCCCATGGGCTGGAACGACTGGTCGTACTACCAGTGCGGGATCGACGAGAAGACCATCCTCGACAACGCCCGGGCCCTCGTCTCCACCGGGCTGGCGAAGAAGGGGTACGACACCGTCACCATCGACGACTGCTGGATGTCCGGGCAGCGCGACGCCCAGGGCAACCTGGTCGCCGACCCGCAGCTGTTCCCGCACGGCATGGCCTACATCGGCCGTCAAGTCCACGACCTCGGCCTGAAGTTCGGCATCTACGAGGACGCCGGGACCACCACCTGCGGCGGCTACCCCGGCTCCCTCGACCACTGGCAGCAGGACGCGGACCTGTTCGCGTCCTGGGCCGTCGACTACGTCAAGCTCGACGGCTGCAACGTCCCGGTCAAGCCCGGTGAGACCGAGGAGCAGAGCTACCGCGACACCTACACCGCGATGAGCCGGGCGCTGCTCAACACCCACCGCAGGATGGTCTTCTCGATCTCCGCGCCCGCCTACTTCCAGGGCACGCCGAACTGGGACTCGGTGATCCGCTGGTCCGCGCCGCTCGGCAACCTGTGGCGGGAGGGCGCGGACATCGCACTCGGCCAGGCCAGTGGCGCCGAGAAGTGGGCGTCGATCATGTACAACTACGGCTACAACGTCGGACTGGCCGATCTGCAGCGCCCCGGCCGGTGGAACGACCCAGACTTCCTGCTCGCCGGCGACTCCGGGCTCAGCCAGGACGAGATGCAGAGCCAGATCTCGCTGTGGGCCATGATGGCCGCGCCGCTGATCTCCAGCACCGACCTCACCCGCCTCTCCCCGGCCGCGCTGGACCTGCTCGGCAATCGCGACGTCATCGCCGTCGACCAGGACCGGCTGGGCGTCCAGGGGCGGGTCGTCCAGCACGGAACCGGCTACGACGTGCTGAGCAAGCCGCTGGCTGGCGGGGACCGCGCGGTCGCGCTCTTCAACTCCTCCGACACCGCGCAGACCATCACCACGACCGCCGCCCGGGCCGGCCTGCCCGCTGCCGCCGGCTACAGGCTCGACGACCTGGTGACCAAGCAGGCCGTCGGGACGACCGGCGTGATCTCCGCGAACGTGCCGCCGCACGCCACGGTGCTCTACCGGGTCCACCCCGGCGCGACCCACGGCCTGGCCCCCGCCACCGCCGTCACCTGGCAGGACGTCAGCACGGCCCAGGAACCCGGGACGTACCGGATCACCCTGGCCGACAACGGCGCCGTCGCGCTGAACGACACCAACCTGCGGATCAGCGCCCCCGCCGACTGGACCGTCACCCCGGCGACCGTCGCGCTCCCGCGCATCGCGCCGGGCGCGACCGCGTCGGCCACGGTGACGGTGCACGGCCCCCAGGGCGCTCCCGGGACCACGGTCACGGCGATCACCGCCACCGCGAGCTACCGGGCCCGGCCGGCCGGGGTCGACACCGTCAGCGGTGAGCAGACGATCGTGCGGACCGTGCCCTACCCGTCGCTGGAGGCCGCGTTCAACAACGTCGGCGCCACCTCCGAGAGCGACACCGCTCCCGGCAACTTCGACGGCGCCGGGAACAGCTACTCGGCGCAGGCCCTGGCCCGGGCCGGCGCCACCGCGGGCGCCACGATCAGCGCCAACAGCCTCAGCTTCACCTGGCCGTCCGCGGCCGCGGGCACCAACGACAACGTGTCGGCCGCCGGCCAGGAGATCACCTTCAGCGGCCAGGGCAGCGCGCTGGGCTTCCTCGGCGCCGAAGCGGGCTTCGCCTCCGGCACGGTCACCGTCGCCTACACCGACGGCACCACCAGCAGCGGCCGGTTGGGCTTCCCCAACTGGTGCTGCACCCCGACCGACGCCTACGGCGCGAAGACCGCGTTCACCACGGACCACCGCAACACGCCCACCGGACCGGGCAACTTCGGCACCGGCTACGGCGTCTTCACCAACACCGTCCCGTTGACGCCGGGCAAGACGATCCGTTCCGTCACGTTGCCGAGCGCCGCAGCGATCCACGTGTTCGCGCTGGCCGTCCAGCCGTGATCCGCGCCGCCCGGCCCACCGGACCGGTTCCCGTGGGCCGGGCGGTCGGCGTTCCCCTGCCCCTCTTCCCCTGCCCGAGACTCCGCCCCTCCCCGCGAACGGCATCCAGGACCCACCCATGATCGTCACGAACCGCATCACCCTGGCCGGGGCCCGGCTGGTCCTGCCCGGCGGCGTCGTCGACGGCGACCGCCTCGCCGTCGAGGGCGAGCGCATCGCCGGCCTCGGCGGCGACACCGAACCCGGCGACCT
>NZ_JBHXEM010000283.1:0-2709 GCF_042724755.1 Kitasatospora sp. NPDC127067
GGTTCTGGCTCAACTTCCGTGAAATGGCAACGCAGAGTGACGAATTGGCTTGGCCTGGGCTCCAGGTACAGTCGGAGCGCCCGTGAGATCGTGCTCGCACAGGAGTCCTCCTTGCTCGAACCGGACCGCTTCGCCCTTCTCATGGTCAAGCCAGACGGAGTGGCCCAGCACCTCACTCGGCTGATCTCCCTCTGGACACGCGACCGGGGCTATAAGCTGCGCGGGTTCCGAGAGCTGTTCCTGAGCCCGGAGCACCAGCTCATCCTCGACGCGGACGCCCACGCCGGAGGCCGGATCGATCGGCAGCTGAGCGCAGTGTTTTACGGCTTGGGGCCTGCGCACGCCTTGCTCCTGGAGCGGGAGGGCAGCCGGGCCTCGGACGAAGGGTCGGCTGCAGCCGAGCTCGCGGGCCGCTTCACAGGGGATGCCCTTCCTCACCGGGCCCGACCGGGCACTCTGCGCGGCGATTTCGGGGCCCTGAACCCCGTCTTCAACCTGGTTCACGCAACCAACAGCACCGACAACCTCGACCGAGACGCCCGGGCCCTCTTCGACCGCCCTCTCCTTGAACTCCTGGGACCGGGCGGTGTCAGACCGGATGGAATAGCCCAGGCCCCGCACCTACTGCGCCCGTTCAAGCTGTGGAGCATTGTGGCGGACGTCCTGGCCGCCTGGCTGGGACCGGAGGTGGTACGGCCCATCGACTGGCCTGCCGACTCCCACGGCCCGTCCCACCCGGCGGTCGGCGCCGCCCTGATGGCCTGCGCCCGCGCTGCACAGCGAGCCGGAGGCGAAGATGGCGAAGTGCTGACGGGAGTGCTGGACGGGAACACTTCCTACGTGCAGTTCGCCCGCCAGGTTCCGACGGTGGACACATGGCACGGATACCTCGCATACACGACGCTGCGCCACTTGACGCTGTGCACCGACACCCCGTGAGCCTTGATCACTGCTGGCCTCGGCATTCGCGACACGGCGACGCTCAGTCACGCTAATAGGACGCGCTTGCGGAGGAGTTGGAAGCCTGCGCGGCCGAACATCTGGCGCTTGAGCATCTTGATCCGGTTGACATGCCCTTCGACGACGCCGGAGTTCCAGGGGAGGGTGAGTCCTGCGATGACGGCGTCCCGGTCGCGGTCGATGCCGGCGGCGAGGGTGTGCAGGCTGGGCAGGTCGTCCTGGCGAACGGCGTCGAGCCACTCCGGGAGCCGCTCACCCTGGCGCTCGGTGAGCATGACGGCGAAGGACCGGACGTGCCGGGTCAGAGCTTCGAGCTCGGGGCACTGGGCCAAGACAGTCTTGAGCTGGAGCTGCTCGGCCTCGGACAGTGCCGCGGGCCTCCGGAGAATCCAGCCGGCGACGGTACGGGGCGACGGCGGCTGCGCGGTTACCGGTCGCGGTGCGGTCCGCTTCTGCCGCAAGTAGGCGCTGACGCGCTGGTAGCTGCCCTTGTAGCCGAGCGGGACGATCTCCTCCCAGAGCTTCCAGGCATTGGTGCAGCCCTCGTTCCAGCGGTCGTCGAGGTAGGGCTTGTACTCATCGAGGACGGACGTCCGGTTCTGCCACTGGCCCCGGAAGAGCTCCTCCGGGGTCGCGGCGTCGGCCAGGGCTTTGACCGTGCGCCAGGTCATGCCGAGCTGCCGCTGGACGGCGCGCCGGCTGTGCCCCGCGGCCAGCAAGGCGTGCACCTCGGCGTGCCGGGCCCGGGTGCGGTCGGCGAACCGGTGGCCCGTCGGCCAAGGCTGGTCCACGTTCTCCTCGCGGTCTGCGGGCTCGACGATGACGTCTCGACCGGGCAACAGAGTTGCGGCGCGCAGGCACTGTCGGTGGCGGGCGGCAGCCCGCTCGGCCGCTTCGCTGAGGTTGTGCCACAGGTGCCAGCGGTCCGCGACCTGCACCGCCTGCGGCGCGCCCGCGGTGGCGCCTTCAGCGAAGAACGGCGCGCGGTCGCGGCAGACGACCTCGACGCTCGGTCGCGCGGCCAGCCAGGCCGCCAGGCTCGACGCCTCCCGGTCGGGCAGCAGGTCCGCCGGCCGTCGGGTCTCGGCGTCGACCAGCACCGTCCCGTAGGCGCGACCCTTGCGTGTCGCGTACTCGTCGACGCCCACCACCCGCGGGGCCGGCGGCTGCGGATCGGGAAGCTCTCCGACCAGCCGCAGCACCGTGCTCCGGCTCACCGACACCCCGAACACGGTTGCCAGCCGGGCACCGGCCCGCCCGGCCAGCGCCAGGCCGACCGCAGCGAGCGTCGCCCGCAACTGCTCGGTCCACCGGCCGTGGCGGCGGGTCAGCCCTTCGATCTGCTCGACGAAGGTCCGCCGCCCGCACGACGGGTCGCCGCACACGAAGCGCCGCACCCACAGGCTCAGCCGGACCTGCCTCCCTCCGACCGGACCATCAACGGGAAACCGCAGGTAGGAGCTGTGCACCCGGGTCGACCATCCACCGCAGCCCGGGCAGCTGTATCCCACCGCCGCAGACTTGACCCACACGTTCACCGACTCGACGTCCACGTCGACCGACAGCACGGTGACGTCCGCGACCGACGGAAACAGCAGCCCCTCCAGCCGGGGCACCAGACCATCCACAGTCCCGCACTGTCTGCCGCCACGACCCGGCCGCTGGCGAATTTCGGGCAACTTCCCGACGCCTTCAGCACCGGCACGTCGTCACTCACTGTGCGCAGACCACGGAAGTTGAGCCAGAACC
>NZ_JBHXEM010000284.1:0-2560 GCF_042724755.1 Kitasatospora sp. NPDC127067
GTCGAGCCGTCCTCGCACATGGACTGGTACGGCGGCCCCACCCTCCTCGAACACCTGGAGACGGTCCCCGTCGGCAGCGACCCGAGCGCCGAACCGGCCCGCTTCCCCGTCCAGTACGTCATCCGCCCCCAGACCGAGGAACACCCCGACTACCGCGGCTACGCCGGCCAGTTGGCCTCCGGCGTCCTGCGCGTCGGCGACGAGGTCACCGTCCAGCCCTCCGGGCACACCACCACCGTCGCCGCGATCGACGCCCTCGGCCGCCCGACGGACATCGCCTGGGCCCCCCAGTCCGTCACCGTCCGTCTCGCCGACGACCTCGACATCTCCCGCGGCGACCTCATCGCCGCCGGTCCGGCCCCCGCGCCGACCAAGGACATCGAGGCGACCGTCAGCCACCTCAACGAACGGCCGCTGCGCGCCGGCGACAAAGTGCTGCTCAAGCACACCACCCGCACGGTGCGCGCGCTGGTCAAGGCGATCACCTACCGCATCGACATCGACACCCTCGAACAGCGCTCCGGCGCCGAGGGGTTGAACGTCAACGACATCGGCCACGTGGTCCTGCGCACCGCCGAGCCGCTGGCGCTCGACGCCTACACCGATAACCGCCGCACCGGCTCGTTCCTCCTGATCGACCCGGCGGACGGCACCACCCTCACCGCCGGCATGGCAGGCGAGGCGTTCGACACGGTACGCGCCACGGACACCACAGAGGAGGACTGGGTCTGATGCCCAGCGAGGCCTTCTCGGGCGTGAACCGGCCCCGGGGTTCGAAGCAGCATGTCCTTCTCCCCTCCCTTGTCGTCCTCCTCTGCGCCGCCCTCGTCTCCGGCTGCGGTTACGGCTCGAAGGCCGACAAATCCTCCGACACCAAGGCCGACGCCTCGGCGACCGCCGGGGATTCCGGCGCGAAGCTGTCCGCGGACACCGTGAAGATCGGCTACTTCTCCAACCTCACCCACGGCACCCCGCTGGTCGGCCTCCAGGAGGGGCTGTTCCAGAAGGAGCTGGGCGCCACCCAGATCAAGACCCAGGTCTTCAACGCGGGCCCGGCCGAGATCGAGGCGCTCAACGCCGGCTCCATCGACATCGGCTGGATCGGCCCCTCCCCCGCGATCAACGGCTACACCAAGTCCGACGGCCAGTCCCTGAAGATCATCGGCGGCTCCGCCTCCGGCGGCGTCAAGCTGGTCGTCAACCCCGAGAAGGTCTCCTCCCTCGACGACCTCAAGGGCAAGAAGATCGCCACCCCGCAACTGGGCAACACCCAGGACGTGGCACTGCTCAACTACCTGGCCGGCAAGGGCTTCAAGGTCGACGCGGCCTCCGGCGCGGGCGACGTCTCGGTGGTGCGCACCGACAACAAGGTCACCCCCGACGCCTACAAGCAGGGCTCCATAGACGGCGCCTGGGTGCCCGAGCCCACGGCCTCCAAGCTCGTCACCCTCGGCGCGAAGGTCCTCCTCAACGAGAAGGACGTCTGGCCCGACAGGAAGTTCGTCATCACCAACATCATCGTCTCCCAGAAGTTCCTCAAGGAACACCCGGACGTGGTGGAGGCCGTCCTGCGCGGCTCGGTGAACACCAACGCCTTCATCAAGGCCAACCCGGACAAGGCCAAGGCCGACGCCAACGAGGCCATCAAGAAGGAAGCCGGCAACGCGTTGGAGCCGGCGATCCTCGACCCGGCCTGGGCCGACATCGACTTCCTGGACGACCCGCTGGCGAGCACCCTGCAGTCCGAGGCCGACCACGCCGTCACCGCCGGACTCCTCAAGACTCGCGGCAATCAGGCCGCTGGCGCGGCGGGCAACCTGAACGGCATCTACGACCTCACCCTGCTGAACAAGGTCCTCGCCGCCCAGGGCCGGCCGGCCGTCGCGGACACCGGGCTCGGCGCCAAGTAGCGCCCGCAGCACCGGCCGTCGAGCCCCAATTGCCCTCCACGCCGGGGACGTTCAGCCAAGACCCCGCGGTCCGGCCCCGCCCCGCCCGGTCGACCCCGGTCGATGCCCACCGGAACGGGCGGGGCCCGGACCACGGCCCCGCAGACCTCTCCCTCCTTGCCCGCCACGGGCAGGAGGGGCCCATGACCACTCACGCAGGAGGTGCCCGGATGACCCCGACACTGACCGCCGAACCGGACGCCGTCGCCGTCGTCACCGGTCGACCCGCCGTCCGGATCTCGCACGTGCACAAGTCCTTCGGCCGTGGGAGCGCGAGCACCCACGTCCTGGACGACATCACCCTCGACGTCGCCCCCGGAGAGTTCGTCACCCTGCTCGGCGCCTCGGGCTGCGGCAAGTCCACCCTGCTCAACCTCGTCGCCGGTCTCGACAAGCCCACCGCCGGCGACATCCAGGTACCCGGCGGCCGCCCCGCCCTCATGTTCCAGGAACACGCCCTCTTCCCCTGGCTCACCGCCGGCAAGAACATCGAACTCGCCCTCAAACTCGCCGGCATCCCCCGCCCCGAACGCCGCACCGAAGCCGAACGCCTCCTCGAACTCGTCCGCCTCGACGGCGCCCACGGCAAACGCGTCCACGAACTCTCCGGC
>NZ_JBHXEM010000285.1:0-2402 GCF_042724755.1 Kitasatospora sp. NPDC127067
ACCGTCGACGACGGACCGTTCACCGCCGCCACCGACAACCGGCCCGCGATCCGCTCCCGCACCGCCTCGACCGGCAGGGGAACCGACGCCATCCCGCCACGGCCCGCCAGCGCACCCACCGCACGGGAACGCAACGCGACCACCCGCGCCCCGTCCTCCAGACTCAGACCACCCGCCACGCAGGCGGCCGCGATCTCGCCCTGCGAGTGGCCCACCACCGCGTCCGGAACCACACCGAACGCGCGCCACACCTCCGCCAGCGACACCATCACGGCCCACAGCACCGGCTGCACCACGTCGACCCGCGCCAGCAGCGCCTCCGAACCCAGCGCCTCCGCCAACGACCAGTCGACGTAAGGCGCCAGCGCCCGCCCGCACTCGGCCATCCGTTCCGCGAACACAGCCGATTCGGCCAACAGCTCCGCGGCCATCCCCACCCACTGCGAACCCTGACCCGGGAACACCAGCACCGAACGACCCGAGGACACACCGTCGCCCTGTACCAGCCCCGGCACCGAGCGGCCCTCCGCCAGCGCCTTCACGCCGTCGAGCAGCCGGTCCGGGTCGGTGCCCACCACCACGGCGCGCCGTTCGAAGGCGGTCCGCGTGAGGGCGAGGGCGCGGCCGGTGTCGGCGGCCCGCAGGGGTGCGGGGCCGGCGCTCAGGTGTGCCAGCAGCCGGGCCGCCTGGTCGCGCAGCGCCCCGTCGGTACGCCCCGACAGCACCCAGGGCAGCGGGTACGCGTCGCCGCCGGCCGCGGTGTCGGCCACCGGTTCGGCTTCCTCCGCCGGGGCCTGTTCCAGGATCAGGTGGGCGTTGGTGCCGCTGACGCCGAAGGCGGACACGCCCGCCCGGCGCGGGCGTCCCGTGTCGTCCCAGGCGCGGGCCTCGGAGAGGACTTCCACGGCTCCCGACGACCAGTCCACCATGGGCGTCGGCCGGTCCGCGTGCAGGGTCCTGGGCAGTTCGCCGTGCTCGATCGCCAGCACCATCTTGATGACGCCGCCCACTCCGGCCGCCGCCGAGGTGTGGCCGATGTTCGACTTCAACGAGCCCAGCCACAAAGGCCGTTCGGCGGGCCGCCCCTGGCCGTAGGTGGCCAGCAGGGCCTGCGCCTCGATCGGGTCGCCGAGGGTGGTGCCGGTGCCGTGCGCCTCCACCACGTCCACCTCGGACGCCGTCAGGCCCGCGTCCGCGAGCGCCGCCCGGATCACCCGCTGCTGCGACGGACCGCTCGGCGCGGTCAGCCCGTTGCTCGCACCGTCCTGGTTCGTGGCCGAACCCCGGACGACGGCCAGCACCGGGTGCCCGTTGCGCCGCGCGTCCGACAAGCGCTCCAGCAGCAGGACGCCGGCGCCCTCGGACCAGCCGGTTCCGTCCGCGTCGGCCCCGAACGCCTTGCAGCGGCCGTCGGCCGACAGTGCCCGCTGGCGGCTGAACGCCACGAACGCGTCGGGGGTCGCCATCACCGACACCCCGCCGGCCAGGGCCAGCGTGCAGTCGCCGGCCCGCAGGGCCCGGATCGCCAGGTGCAGGGCGACCAGAGAGGAGGAGCAGGCCGTGTCCACGGTCACGGCGGGCCCTTCCAGGCCCAGGGTGTAGGCGATCCGGCCGGAGACCACACTGCTCGCGGTCCCGGTGTCCAACAGGCCCTGGACCTCGGGGAGGTGGCGCGAACCCTCGCCGTAGCCGTTGCCTATCGCCCCGAGGAAGACACCCGTGCCGGTGCGCCGCAGCGTGCGGGGGTCGATCGCGGCCCGCTCGACCGCCTCCCAGGCGGTCTCCAGTGCCAGCCGCTGCTGGGGGTCCATGGCCAGGGCCTCGCGCGGCGAGATGCCGAAGAACTCCGCGTCGAACTCGGCGGCGTCGTGCAGGAAGCCGCCGTGCCGGGTGTAGGAGGTACCGGGCCGCTCGGGGTCCGGGTCGTAGAGGCCCTCCAGGTCCCAGCCGCGGTTGACCGGCCAGGCGGAGATCGCGTCGGCGCCCCGGGAGACCAGGTCCCACAGCAGTTCGGGCGTGTCGGTGCCGCCGGGATAGCGGCAGGCCATGGAGACGATGGCGATCGGTTCGTGGCGGGCCTGCTCGGCCTCGCGCAGCTGCCTCCGGGCGTCACCGAGGTCGGCGGTGACGCGCCTGAGGTAGTCGAGCAGCTTCTTGTCGTCGGACATCAGTGCCAGCTCTCTCTCAGGCGTTGCCGAAGTCGTTGTCGATCAGGGCGAACAGCTCGTCCGCTGTCGCCGTTTCCATCGCCGTGACGGTGTCGTCCACCGGTCCGGGCGGTGGTGCCTCGCCGCCCGGTGCGCCGGCGCGCCGGCCCCAGCCGCGCAGCAGTTCGTTCAGTCGTTCGCCGACCCCCTCGGTGTCGGCCGGACCGGGCGGGTCGGCCGCGAGGAGCGCGGCCA
>NZ_JBHXEM010000286.1:0-2299 GCF_042724755.1 Kitasatospora sp. NPDC127067
ACTCCCAATTCCCTCCACCGGGCACACCCCTCTCCCCCCCCCCGCCCGCCGCTCGGCCCCCCCCCCCCGCGGGCCCCGCCCGGGCGACACCCCCCCCCCGGGCGCCCCCCCCACGTCCGCACGAACCGGAGCCGCACCGAACGGGAGCCGAGCCGCGCCGAAGCGCGGAGCACCGCGGAGCACCGCACCGAACCCGCCCCCGGACGCGACGGAGCCCCCGGCCGCGCGGCGGCCGGGGGCTCCAGGAAAAGTTGACCGGTTCTCAGCTGTCCAGTCGGATCGAGGCCCGCGCCGAGACCTTGTCCCCGGAGAGCCCGGTGAGCTCCGCGAGCACCACGTAGGTGCCGCTCGGCGGCGGCGTCTGGTCGGCGGTCGCGCACTGCGGCTTGCTGCGGCTGCGGTCCCAGGTGAAGGTCTCGGTCTGGCTGCCGTTCGCGCCGAGCTGCACCCAGATGTTGCCCTTGTCGGCCGGGCAGTCGCCGGAGGACCAGACCCGGTCGTTGGTGCTTCCGCTCACCGTGATCACGGAGGCGGTGCGGCCCAGGTCCACCCGGCAGTTGGTGCCGGAGGAGTTCTTGACCGTCAGGGCCAGCCGGGGCTTGTCCTTGGGCTGGTACGAGTTCTGGGTGCCGGCCAGCTCCAGTGCCACCTGCGAGGAGGCGCAGACCGGCAGCGCCATGATCTCGGGGGTGTTCACGGCCGGAGCACCGCCCGTGCCGCCGCCGCCCGTACCGCCGGAGCCGCCCGTACCGCCGCCGGTCGCCGGCGCTGCGCCGCCTCCGGGGGCCGGGTTGGCGCCGCCGGTGCCGGTGCCGCCGCTGAGGTTGACCTCGGTGCCGCCGCCGCCCGCCACCGGGCCGCCGGTGCCGCCGCCGGGGCGTGCCGCGGGGCCGCTCGGGGAGGCGCCGGGCGTGATGGCCTGGGCCGGGGTCTGGTTCTGGGACTGGGACGGAACGGCCTGTGCGGCGTTGCCCGGTGAGCCGCCGTCACCGCCCCCGCCCGGGTCGATCATCAGCCAGGCGATCAGGGCGACGACCGCCGCGGCGGCGACGAGCACGACGATGCGCCGACGCCAGTAGATCGAGGCCGGCAGTGGTCCGACGGGTTGACGCAGAGAAGGCACGATCAAACTCTACGAGACTGTGTGTGGCGATTGACTCACCAACACCGCACAGTCGCCCCTTCCTTCACATGATCCGCCATTTGATCCGTTCGAGCGAGCTCCAATCGGACGATTTCCGGAGCTTCCCCGGGAGGATCCGGAGTGGCCTGATCCACTTCGGCCCGGTCGGCGGGCATGGGAGGATCGAAGGGCCATGACTGCCATCACCACCCCCGCCGTCCCTGTCTCCGCCGCCGACGCCGCCCGGCTGCCGATGCCCCTGCCGCTGTTCCACTCGACCGTCCTGGACTGGTACGAGGCGAGCAAGCGGGACCTGCCCTGGCGGACCCCCGACGCGACGCCCTGGGCGGTCATGGTGAGCGAGTTCATGCTCCAGCAGACCCCGGTCAAGCGCGTGCTGCCCGCCTGGGAGGCCTGGCTCACCCGCTGGCCGACCCCGGCCGCCCTCGCCGCCGAGCCGTCCGGCGAGGCGGTCCGGATGTGGGGCCGGCTGGGCTACCCGCGCCGGGCGCTGCGCCTGCACGCGGCCGCGGTGGCGATCACCGAGGAGCACGGCGGCGAGGTCCCGGACGACCACGCCACGCTGCTCTCGCTGCCCGGGGTGGGGGAGTACACCGCCGCCGCCGTCGCCTCCTTCGCCTTCCGCCAGCGGCACGTGGTGCTGGACACCAACGTCCGCCGGGTCTTCGCCCGCGCGGTGACCGGGGTCGAGTACCCGCCCCAGGCGACCACCGCGGCCGAGCGCCGCACCGCCACCGCGCTGCTGCCGGACGACGCGGAGACGGCGGCCACCTGGGCGGTCGGCGTGATGGAGCTGGGCGCGCTGGTCTGCACCGCGCGCGGCCCGGAGTGCGGGGACTGCCCGCTGTTCACCGCCTGCGCCTGGCAGCGGGCCGGCCGCCCGCCGTACGAGGGCCCGGCCCGGCGCGGTCAGTCCTACGAGGGGACGGACCGCCAGGTGCGCGGCAAGCTGCTCGCGGTGCTGCGCGAGGCGCACGGGACGGTGCCGCAGGCCCGGCTGGACGTGGTCTGGCCGGACGCGGTGCAGCGGGCCCGGGCGCTCGACGGCCTGGTGGCGGACGGCCTGGTCGAGCCGGTCGAGCAGGGCGTCTACCGGCTGCCCCAGTAAACGGCGGAACACGACGGCGCCCCCGGGAGGACGAACCTCCCGGGGGC
>NZ_JBHXEM010000287.1:0-2253 GCF_042724755.1 Kitasatospora sp. NPDC127067
TGGGGTTGGGTGTTTTTTTTTTTATTTATTCTCCTCGACCAGCCCCCCCCCCGCCCCGGGGGGCTGTTCTCGCGGGGGGGGGGGGGGGGGGGGGGCCCCGGGGCCCCCCCCCCCGCCGTTTCGCCGTCAGACCGGGGCGCCGGCCTTGACCACCCGCTTCGGGTGGAGGTCGGGGCGGGTGAGCACGGCGAGGTCGGCGAGCGGGTCGCCGTCCAGGACGAGCAGGTCGGCGTGGGCGCCCGGGGCGAGGGTGCCGAGATCCCCCGCCAGGCCGAGCAGCCGGGCCGCCGTGGTGGTCGCCGAGCGCAGCACGTCCGCGACCGGCTGGACCTGGGCGCGCAGGGTGAACTCCTCCAGCTGGGCCGGGTGCAGCGGGCCGAGCAGGTCGCTGCCGTAGACGAGGTTGACGCCCGCGCGGTGGGCGCGCTCCAGCGCCTCCAGGCCCCGGTCGCGGACCTCGGCGAGCTTGCCCAGGGAGGCGGGCGGCAGGCCGGAGGCGGCGCCGGCCCGGGCGGTCTGCTCGTAGGCGACCAGGGTGGGCACCAGGAAGGCGTCCTTCTCCAGCAGCAGGGCGACCGTGCCGTCGTCCAGCAGGTTCCCGTGCTCGACGCAGCGCACGCCGGCCCGCAGGGCGCGGTCGATCGCCCGCGGGTGGTAGGCGTGCACGGTGACGTAGCGGTTGTGGTTCTCGGCCTCCTCGACGGCCGCGCGGATCTCCTCCTCGCTGTACTGGACGGCGCCGATCTCGTCGTGCGGGGAGGCGACGCCGCCGGAGAGCAGCACCTTGAGGTGGCGGGCGCCCTTGCGGAACTCGTCCCGGGCGGCGGTCCGCACCGCGTCCACGCCGTCGGCGATCCGGCCGAAGTGCGGGCGGGATTCGCAGCAGGGCAGGGAGTCGTCGCCGAGCGGGCGCAGGTCGCCGTGGCCGCCGGTCTGGGAGAGCGCCTTGCCGCCGTGCAGCAGCCGCGGGCCGGGGACCAGGCCCTCCGCGAGGGCGCGGGCCATCCCGTGGTCGGCGCCGCCGACGTCGCGGACGGTGGTGAAGCCGCGGCGCAGCATGCGTTCGGCCTCGGCGAGGGCGCGCACGGTGGCGTAGCCGGGGGTCCAGTTGGTGAAGTCGTGCAGGTCGAGCGAGGTGACCAGCAGGTGGACGTGGGCGTCGATCAGGCCGGGCAGGACGGTGCCGCCGGCGGCGTCGAGGACCCGGACGTCCTCGGCGGCGGCGGGCGGGCGGCCGGTGCCGGTGGCCGCGATCCGGCCGTCGGCGGCCTCCAGCCAGCCGAGGTCGGTGCGGGTGCCGTCCTCGGGGTGGAGCAGGTGGGCGTTGGTGATCAGCAGGCGGCTCATGCGCCCACCTCGCCGCGCTCGGCGGGGGCACTCGCCCACGCGCACTTCTCGGCGGTTCGTTCGCTTCGCTCGCTCACGATGATGGCCCTCGTTTCAGTACGGCTCGTATTGAATACGACTCGTACTGAATACACCATGTATCGTGCTGCTGTGAACCCGCCCCCCGCCGACACCGCCCCCCGACCACCCAGACGCCGCATCCACACCCGGGCCCGGCTGCTCGCCGCCGCACGCGAACTGTTCCTCTCCGTCGGCTTCGCCCGGACGAGCATCGAGGACGTCTGCGCCGCCGCCGGCTACACCCGCGGCGCCTTCTACTCGAACTTCGGCGGCAAGGAGGAACTGCTGCTGGCGCTCTTCGACGACCAGGCCGCTCAGCGGATGGCCGAACTGGCCGAACTGGCCGCCGCCTGCGAGGCGCTGGCGCCCCGGGAGCGGGCGCAGCGGCTGGTCGAGGCGCTGCTGCGGGTCGAGCCGACGGAGTCCGGGTGGATCCTGCTGTTCCTGGAGTTCCGCCTGGTCGCGGCCCGGACGGCGGCACTGGCCGAGCAGGTCGCCGCGCACGACCGGGCGGTCGCGCGGGCGCTGGCCGAGGTCCTGGAGCGGGCGCTGCCGGAGCTGGTGCCCCCGGGCGCGAGCGCCGACCAGGCCGCGACGGTGGTCCTGGCGGCGCGGGAGGGACTGCTGGCCCGTACGGCGGCGGGCGGCGCGGTCGCGGAGGACCTGCTGACGGCGACGGCGGCGGTGCTGTCGGGGCTGCTGGACGGGTCGGACCGATGAAACGCCGAGGGGCGGCACCCCGAACGTGCCGGGTGGCGCCCCACCGCGGGCGTGGGGTGGCGCGCGAGAAGATAAAGCTTAGGGGCCGGGAAAAGGCGGTGTATTTTAAAAAAAAACCAGCCCACC
>NZ_JBHXEM010000288.1:0-2099 GCF_042724755.1 Kitasatospora sp. NPDC127067
GTGTACCTTGTGGTTGATTTGTCCCCCCAAAAACTTTTATAACAGCCCCCGGCCCCAGCGACTCGCTGGGGCCGCGGCCTTTTTGTGTTTTGCGAACGTGAAGAAGACCGGCAGAACGGGACTTCCGCCCAGACGCGGACGGTCCTGGCATGCCGGACAATGGAGAAGGTACGCAGGCCAGCAGGCCGGCGTCGAAACCGCGTGGCGGGAGCAGAGTCGCATGATGCTCCGTCCGCGGTGGAGCTGAAGCAGCAGAAGGAGTCACCACGATGTCGAACGAGCCCCAGGACCGTCCCGAGCGCCGATCGGACGACGGCCGAGGCTACGAGCCCCGGTCCCGCGGGGGCTGGTCCAACGACCGTGGCGGCTCCGGTCGCGATGACCGCCGTGACGACCGTTCGTCCGGTGGTTTCCGTCGCGACGACCGTCCCTCCGGTGGTTACCGTCGTGACGACCGTGACGACCGTCCGCGTCGTGACGACCGCCCGTCCGGTGGTGGTTTCAACCGCGACCGCGGCGACCGCCCGTCCGGTGGTGGCTTCCGTCGCGATGACCGTCCCTCCGGTGGTGGTTTCAACCGTGACCGCGGCGACCGCCCGGCGGGCGGCGGCTTCCGTCGCGATGACCGTCCCTCCGGTGGTGGTTTCAACCGTGACCGCGGCGACCGCCCGTCCGGTGGTGGCTTCCGTCGCGATGACCGTCCCTCCGGTGGTGGCTTCCGCCGTGACGACCGCCCGAGTGGTTTCCGTCGTGACGACCGTGACGACCGTCCGCGTCGTGACGACCGCCCGACCGGTGGTGGCTACGGCCGTGACCGTGACGACCGCGGCGGCGACCGCGGCGGCTTCCGCCGTGACGACCGTCCCTCCGGGGGGGGTTTCAACCGTGACCGCGGCGACCGCCCGTCCGGTGGTGGCTTCCGTCGTGACGACCGCCCGTCCGGCGGTGACCGTGGCGGTGACCGCGGCGGCTTCCGCCGTGACGACCGCCAGGGCGGCGGCTACGGCCGTGACCGTGACGACCGCGGTGGCTACGACGACCGCCGGGGCAACTACGAGCCCGTCAAGCGTCTGCCGATCCCGGAGGACATCACCGGCTTCGAGCTGGACGCGGACGTGCGCCAGGAGCTCAAGAGCCTGCCCAAGACCCTTGCGGACGACGTCGCCCGCAACCTGGTGATGGTGGCCCGCATGCTCGACAGCGAGCCGGAGGAGGCCTACCAGTACTCGCGCGTCGCGCTCCGTCTGGCCTCCCGCGTGGCGGCGGTCCGCGAGGCGGCCGGTTTCGCCTCGTACATGACGCAGCGTTACTCCGAGGCGCTGACCGAGTTCCGCGCCGCCCGTCGGATGACCGGCCGGGCGGACCTGTGGCCGGTGATGGCCGACTGCGAGCGCGGTCTGGGCCGCCCGGAGCGGGCGCTGGCGATGGCCGGTGAGCCCGAGGTGAAGCAGCTGGACAAGGCCGGCCAGGTCGAGATGCGTCTCGTGGCGGCCGGTGCCCGCAGCGACATGGAGCAGTTCGACGCTGCCGTGGTGACGCTGCAGAGCCCGGAGCTGGCTTCCAGCGCCGTGCACGCGTGGACCGCGCGCCTGCGGTACGCCTACGCCGAGGCCCTGATCGCGGCCGACCGGGCCGACGAGGCCCGTGACTGGTTCGCCAAGGCCGCCGAGGCCGACACCGAGGGCACCACCAACGCCTCGGAGCGGCTGGCCGAGATCGACGGCGTGGAGTTCATCGACACGCTCGACCCGGAGCTGGCCGAGGACGAGACCGAGTCGACGGATGCGCCGACGAAGAAGCGCGGTGGCGGCGACAACGCCGACGACCGCGTGATCTTCGAGGACGAGGAGGACGTCGAGGAGTTCTACGACGAGGACGACCTCGAGATCGACGAGGACTTCGACGGCGTCGTCCCCGAGCGCGTCCAGGAGGTCCAGGACACCAAGGCCGACACCAAGGCCGAGGCCGAGGACACCAAGGCCGCCAAGGCCGAGCCGAAGGCCGACGCCGACGCTGGCGCCGAGGCTGCCGCCGACAAGAGCTGAGCAGCTTCCCCGGCAACGCCGTGAGGCCCTGCCGTTCCCCGGAATCCCGGGGCC
>NZ_JBHXEM010000289.1:0-2080 GCF_042724755.1 Kitasatospora sp. NPDC127067
GGTCCCGGGGGCGTCGCGGGTCCGCGGGGGGGGCGCCCCCCGCCGGCGGCGCGTGCAACGGCCCGGGGGAGGGCGGCGGGGGTGGGGGCGGCGGCCGGCCCGCGCCCACCCCCGTCCCGGTCGGTGATCCGGCCCGCTGGGGAATCGATCCATCCGCACCCCGTGAACCTGCGAATCCGGCGAACCGGCGTGGTGATACCTTCGCAACCGCCGACCGGACCGGTCGGCGCCGCAGCCGAGCGGACGGCCATCCCGACCGGCCCCGGCTGTCGGGCCTGCGAGCGGACGGACGGCGTCCGGCGGGCCGGGGTGCCGTACCCGGTGGAGGGGGGAGTGGGCGTGAACGACGGCGCGGTGCGGGTGGGGCGGACGGTACGGACCGAGGACGGCGCCTGCCGCCACCTGCTGGTGTGGCGGGCCGGTCCCGGCTGGCGGATGGTGAGCAGCGCGGTGCTCGGCGGCGGGCTCCACCGCGAGCGCCGGGCCCGGGGGGAGCCGGAGCCGCATCCGCCGGCGGTGCCCGGCTGCCGCGTCGCGGACGTCCGCGGAACCCGGCCGGCCACCGTGCCGGTCGCGGGCCTCCTGCCCCGGTGATCGACGGGCCAGGCCCTATGCGACCCAGCCGGAGGTGAG
The DNA here is from genome assembly GCF_042724755.1 of Kitasatospora sp. NPDC127067. Classification (NCBI taxonomy): domain Bacteria; kingdom Bacillati; phylum Actinomycetota; class Actinomycetes; order Kitasatosporales; family Streptomycetaceae; genus Kitasatospora; species Kitasatospora sp. NPDC127067. The sequence goes on from NZ_JBHXEM010000289.1 coordinate 634, forward strand.
GCCCTGGACGGCCGAGCCGTCGAGGTCCTTGAGCTTGACCCCGGCGAAGGCCCGGGCGGCGTCGGAGGTGAGCATCCGGAAGGCGGGTCGTTCGGCGGCGAGCAGGTCGAGGATCCCGGCGGCCACGTCCTCGGCCGCCTGGGCGTTGGCGAAGGCGCCGCGGGTGCGGTCCAGGTAGGCGGCCAGGGCCGGGGCGTACGGTCCGGCCTGTTCGGCCGCGTCGTCCGTCAGGCCCACGTTGCTGACGAACTCGCTGGCCACCGCGCCCGGCTCGACGACGCTGACGGAGACGCCGGCGGTGGCCGCGACCGGGGCGAGGGACTCCATGTAGCCCTCCACCGCGAACTTGGCGGCGCAGTAGGCCTCGTTGAAGGGCTGGCCGACCACGCCGCCGACGCTGGTCACGGTCAGCACGCGGCCCGTGCTCGCCCGCAGCAGGGGCAGGGCGGCCTTCGTGACGTGCAACACCCCGAAGAAGTTGACCTCCATGACGGCGCGGACGGCGTCGACGCTCTCCTGCTCCAGGGTGCCGATGTGGCCGGCGCCGGCGTTGTTGACCAGCGCGTCCAGTCGGTCGACGCCGGCCAGGCAGGCCTCGACCGACGCGGGGTCGGTGACGTCGAGCGTCCGGAGGTCGACGGTGACCCCGGCTTCCTCGGCGGCCGCCAGCAGCGGGCCGGCCTTGGCGGTGTTGCGCATGGTGGCGATGACGTGCCAGCCGGCGCGGGCGGCGGCGACGGCGGTGGCCAGGCCGATGCCGGAGGAGGTGCCGGTGATCAGGACGGTCCGGTCGCTCATCTCGCTGGACTCCCAGTGCTTATGGATCATAACCAATATGATCCATAACTATGTGGGCTGACATTTCACTTTGTCAAGCACCTGGATAGTCTGGTGGTCATGTCCCACCCACCGGATGACCTCACCCAGGAGATCGTCGGACTCTTCGCGGCCGTCAACCGCCGCTACGGCCGGGAGTCCGAGGCGGCCGCGGCGGCCCACGACCTGACCGCGCTGCAGGCCAAGGCGCTGCTCGCCGCCGAGGTCCCGGTCCCGACGCGCCGGATCGCCGAGCGGCTGCACGCGGAGCCGTCCAATGTGACGGTGATCGTCGACCGCCTGGAGTCCCGCGGCCTGGTCGAGCGCAGCGTCGACCCCGCCGACCGTCGTGTCAAGCACGTCGCCGCCACCGCCGCCGGCCGCGAGGTCGTCGCGGATCTGCGCGCCCGCATGCCCTTCGCCGGCGACCCGCTGGCCCGGCTCGACGCCGAGCAGCGCGGGTCGCTGCGCGAACTCCTGCGGCTGGTCCTGGAGGCATGACGGCGGCCCCCCGGGCAACTGCCCCGGGGGGCCCCCGTGCCAAACCCTTTGCGCCCGCCCCCCCCGCCCGGGGGTGCCGCCCGCAGGGGCGGCCCCCCCAAACCGGGGGGGTCGGGCCCACGGGAAAGTA
>NZ_JBHXEM010000290.1:0-2072 GCF_042724755.1 Kitasatospora sp. NPDC127067
TCCGTCCTGTTTACCCCCGGGGGGGCCCGCTGTCGGCCCCCCGCCCGGGGCGGGTCCGCGTTCCACGGCCGGCGGCCGGCGGTCGGCGGTCTGCGCCGACCGACGGGAACGGGGCCGGCGGGAATAACGATCCGCACCGGGGTGCTAAGGTGGTTGAAAGTTGGACTACCTGGGACGGGTGAGCAGCATGCAGTTCGGAATCTTCTCCGTCGGCGACGTGACGACCGACCCCACCACCGGTCGCACCCCCACCGAGCACGAGCGGATCAAGGCGATGGTGGCCATCGCCCGCAAGGCCGAGGAGGTCGGCCTGGACGTCTTCGCGACCGGCGAGCACCACAACCCGCCGTTCGTCCCGTCCTCGCCGACGACCATGCTCGGCTACATCGCCGCGCAGACCGACCGCATCATCCTCTCCACCTCGACCACGCTGATCACCACCAACGACCCGGTGAAGATCGCCGAGGACTTCGCGATGCTCCAGCACCTGGCCGAGGGCCGGGTGGACGTCATGATGGGCCGCGGCAACACCGGCCCGGTCTACCCCTGGTTCGGCCAGGACATCCGCCAGGGCATCCCGCTCGCGGTCGAGAACTACGCGCTGCTGCACCAGCTGTGGCGCGAGGAGGTCGTGGACTGGCAGGGCCGCTTCCGCACCCCGCTGCAGGGCTTCACCTCCACCCCGCGCCCGCTGGACGACGTCCCGCCGTTCGTCTGGCACGGCTCGATCCGCAGCCCCGAGATCGCCGAGCAGGCCGCCTACTACGGGGACGGCTTCTTCGCGAACAACATCTTCTGGCCCAAGGAGCACTTCAAGAAGCTGATCAGCCTCTACCGCGAGCGCTTCGCCCACTACGGCCACGGCACGCCCGAGCAGGCGATCGTCGGCCTCGGCGGGCAGGTGTTCATGCGGAAGAACTCCCAGGACGCGGTGCGCGAGTTCCGTCCGTACTTCGACAACGCGCCGGTCTACGGGCACGGGCCCTCGCTGGAGGAGTTCACGGAGCAGACCCCGCTGACCGTGGGCAGCCCCCAGGAGGTCATCGAGAAGACCCTGACCTTCCGCGAGACCTTCGGCGACTACCAGCGCCAGCTGTTCCTGATGGACCACGCCGGCCTGCCTCTGAAGACGGTGCTGGAGCAGCTGGACCTGCTCGGCGAGGAGGTCGTGCCGGTGCTGCGCGAGGAGTTCGCCAAGGGCCGCCCGGCCGGGGTGCCGGACGGGCCGACCCACGCCGCGTTGGTCGCGGCCAAGGACGAGAAGACCGTGGAGGTGGCCAAGTGACCGCGTACAAGCTGGTGGTGGTGAGCGCCGGACTGAGCAAGCCGTCCTCGACGCGGCTGCTGGCGGACCGGCTCACCGACTCGACCGTGCGCCGACTCGCCCCGGAGGGCCGCGAGGTGGACGTCACCGTGGTCGAACTGCGGGACCTGGCGGTGGAGATCGCCAACAACTTCGTCACCGGCTTCCCCGGCGCCGGGCTGCGCGCGGCGATCGAGGCGGTGACGGAGGCGGACGCCCTGATCGCGGTGACGCCGATCTTCACGGCCTCGTACAGCGGTCTGTTCAAGTCCTTCTTCGACGTGATCGACAACGACGCGCTCACCGGCAAGCCGGTGCTGATCGCCGCCACCGGCGGCACGCCCCGGCACTCGCTCGCCCTGGAGCACGCCGTCCGCCCGCTGTTCAGCTACCTGCGCGCGGTGGTGCTGCCGACCGCCGTCTACGCGGCCACCGACGACTGGGGCACGGCGGGGGACGGGCTCACCGACGGCCTGCCGCGCCGGATCGACCGGGCGGCCGGGGAGCTGGCGGCGCTGCTGGCCGGGCGCGGCCCGGCGGCGCCGGAGCTGCCCGAGCAGGTGGTGCCGTTCGCCGAGCAGCTGGCGGCGCTGCGGGTCTGAACCCGCCCGACGTCCGCGGGGGAGGGCCGCCCGTTCGCGTCGAACGGCCCGCGTAGAACGGCCCCGTCGGAACGGCTTGGGTTCTAGGGATCGTTGCAACACCCCAGTTCAAGGGGTGCGATGGACTTCGAGATCCGCAAGGACCGGACCGGGCGGGGACGACGGAA
>NZ_JBHXEM010000291.1:0-2052 GCF_042724755.1 Kitasatospora sp. NPDC127067
GGTGCGGGTAGTCGTTCACCCGCTGTTTGGCGGCCGGGATGCGCACCCGGTCCATCAGCTCCACGGCCCGGTCCCGGGCCTCCTTGCGGGAGACCCCCCGGTGCGCCCGGAACATCTCCCCCAGCTGGTAGCCGACGCTGAGCACCGGGTTCAGCGCCGAGAGCGCGTCCTGGAAGATCATCGCGATGTGCCCGCCCCGGACGGACCGCCGGGCGTTGGCACCCATGGTCAGCAGGTCCTCGCCGCGGAACAGGATCCGCCCCGCGGTGATCCGCCCCGGCGGCATGTCCAGGATGCCCATGATCGCCTGCGCCGTCACCGACTTGCCCGAGCCGGACTCCCCCAGCACCGCCAGCGTCTCCCCCGCCGCGACCGAGTAGCTCACCCCGTTCACGGCCTTGGCGACGCCGTCCCGGGTACGGAACTCCACGTGCAGGTCGTCGACCTCCAGCAGCGGCGTCCCGGGTTCCGCGCTCCCCCGACCGCCGCCGATCAGCTCCACCGCGTCCATCAGAGCAGCCTCCCCGGCGCCGCGGCACCCACTGCTGGGCGCAGAGCAACTATCAAGGAAGGGAACGCACTTGGCGAGCCTGTGGCAGATCTCTTTTCCGTCACGGGAAGGGGCGCGTCCCCGCCGGCGGGGACGCGCCCTGGTCGTCGACCGGTCTCAGCCGGCGCCCTTCCCGGCCTCCCTCTCCGCCGCGAAGTGACACGCCGAGTCGTGCCGCGCCGCGCCGTCCAGCCAGGACGGCGCGGCCAGCAGCGGCTCCTCGACCTCGCACCGCTGCTGCGCCTTCCAGCAGCGGGTGCGGAAGCGGCAGCCGGACGGCGGGTTGGCCGGCGAGGGCACGTCGCCGGTGAGCACGATCCGGTCCCGGATCTCCCGCGCCCTCGGGTCCGGCACCGGCACCGCGGAGAGCAGCGCCTGGGTGTACGGGTGGGTGGCGTGGTCGTAGATCTCCTCGTCCGAGCCGATCTCGACCATCTTGCCCAGGTACATCACGCCGACGCGGTCGGAGATGTGCCGGACGATGGAGAGGTCGTGCGCGATGAACATGTACGACAGGTTGAACTCGCCCTGCAGCTGTTCCAGCAGGTTGATCACCTGCGCCTGGACGGACACGTCCAGCGCGGAGACCGGCTCGTCGCAGATGATGATCTCCGGCTTGAGCGCCAGTCCCCGGGCGATGCCGATGCGCTGGCGCTGACCACCGGAGAACTGGTGCGGATAGCGGTTGATGTACTCGGGGTTGAGCCCGACCACGTCCAGCAGGTCCTGGACGGCCTTGCGGCGGTCGCCCTTGGGCGCCACCTCGGGGTGGATCTCGAACGGCTCGCCGATGATGTCGCCGACCGTCATGCGCGGGTTGAGCGAGGTGTACGGGTCCTGGAACACCATCTGGATGTTCCGGCGGACGGCCTTCAGCCCGGCCCCGGAGAGCCGGGAGATCTCCTCCCCCTTGTAGCGGACCGATCCCGAGGTGGCCGGCTCCAGGTTCATCAGCACCTTGGCCAGCGTGGACTTGCCACAGCCGGACTCGCCGACGATCCCGAGCGTCTCGCCCTGCATCAGGTCGAAGGTGACCCCGTCGACCGCCTTCACCGCGCCGACCTGCTTCTTGAACAGGACGCCCTTGGTGAGCGGGAAGTGCTTGACCAGGTCCCGGACTTCGAGGATCGGCCGGCCGCGCGGCACCTCCTGCTCGAAGGCGACCTCCTCCGGCATCGCCGCGCCCAGCGCGCTGGACCCGTTAACGGTCATGGAGGGTCTCCTTCCAGAAGAAGCAGGCACTGCCGCGCCCCTCCAGCGGCGTCCCGTCCTCCTCGGTGACCGGGAACAGCTCCGGCACCTCGGTCCGGCAGCGGTCCCGGGCACGCGGGCAGCGGGGGTTGAACGCGCAGCCCTCGGGGATGCGCAGGAGGTTGGGCGGCAGGCCCTTGATCGCGTAGAGCTCCTGGCCCTTCTGGTCCAGCCGGGGGATGGAGTCCAGCAGTCCCCGGGTGTACGGGTGCGCGGGCCGGGCGTACAGCTCGTGCACCGGGGCGGTCTCG
>NZ_JBHXEM010000292.1:0-2046 GCF_042724755.1 Kitasatospora sp. NPDC127067
TGTCGGCGACGGGTGAAAACTGACCGCTGATCGGCGGTCCAAACGAGACCCGCTTCGCGATCTTCCCATCATCCTGATCTTCATCGAGGGTCAGGAGGAGAGGGTGATTTCCGTGGAGGACTGGGCTGAGATCCGTCGGCTGCACCGGGCCGAACAGATGCCGATCCGGGCGATCGCCCGACACCTGGGGATCTCGAAGAACACCGTGAAGCGGGCCCTGGCGACGGACCGGCCGCCGGTCTACCAGCGTCCGCTGAAGGGATCTGCGGTCGACGCGGTCGAGCCGGTGATCCGTGAGCTGCTCAAGCAGACCCCGACGATGCCCGCCACGGTGATCGCCGAGCGGATCGGGTGGGACCGTGGACTGACCATCCTCAAGGAACGGGTGCGCGAGTTGCGGCCGGCCTATCTGCCGGTCGACCCGGTCTCGCGCACGGTCTACTCGCCCGGTGAGCTCGCCCAGTGCGATCTGTGGTTCCCGCCGGCGGACATCCCGCTCGGCTACGGGCAGACGGGCCGGCCACCGGTGCTGGTCGTCGTCTCCGGCTACTCCAGGATGATCACCGCGCGGATGCTGCCGTCACGGACCACCGCCGATCTGATCGACGGGCACTGGCGGCTGCTGACCGGCTGGGGCGCCGTCCCGAGGACGCTGGTCTGGGACAACGAGACCGGTGTCGGGCAGGGAAAGCTGACCTCGGAGTTCGCCGCGTTCGCCGGTCTGCTCGCGGTCAGGATCCATCTCTGCCGGCCCCGCGATCCGGAAGCGAAAGGCCTCGTGGAGCGGGTGAACGGCTATCTGGAGACCAGCTTCCTGCCCGGCCGCACGTTCGCCGGACCCGGCGACTTCAACACCCAGCTCACCACCTGGCTGCAGGTCGCCAACCGCCGGCACCACCGCACGATCGGCTGCCGGCCCCTCGAGCGCTGGGAAGCCGACCGGGGCGCGATGCTCGCCCTGCCGCCGGTCGCCCCGCCGCACTGGTGGCCCCTGCACACCCGCCTGGGCCGCGACCACTACATCCGCGTCGACACCTGCGACTACTCCGTCCACCCCCGCGCGATCGGACAGCAGATCACCGTCCGCGCGGACACCGAGGAGATCGTCGCCACCACCCGCACCGGCGAGACCGTCGCCCGCCACGGCCGCTGCTGGGCCCGACACCAGACCATCACCGACCCCGAACACGCCACCGCGGCCGAGGCCCTGCGCGGTCAGGCGATCCGGCAGAGGGCTTCACGCGGCCGAGCCGCGCTGACCGCCCTCGCCCCCGACGACCTGGGCATCGACGTCGAACAGCGCGAGCTCGGCACCTACGACCGCATCTTCACCCTCATCGAGGGCGGCGCCGGCAAGGAGGACACCTGATGGCCCGCACCGCCACCACCGCCGCCAAGACCGCAGGCGCCCGCCGGCCCGCTCAGGACGGACGGCAGACCACCGCCGACCTCGCTTTCCTCGCCCGGGCGATGAAAGCCCCCGCTCTGCTGGACGCCGCGGAACGGCTCGCCGAACGCGCCCGCACCGAGTCCTGGACCCACCTCGAATACCTGGTCGCCTGCCTGCAGCGCGAGGTCTCGGCCCGGGACAGCCACGGCGGTGAGCAACGCGTCCGGCAGGCGCGCTTTCCCGCGGTCAAGACCCTCGAGGAGATCGACACCGCACACCTGCGGGGCATGACGCGCCAGCAGCTCGCCCACCTGGGCACACTGGACTTCATAGCCGCGAAGGAGAACGTCGTCTTCCTCGGCCCGCCCGGCACCGGCAAGACCCACCTGGCCACCGGACTCGCCGTCCGGGCCTGCCAGGCCGGCCACCGGGTCGCGTTCGCCACCGCCGCCCAGTGGGTCGACCGCCTCGCCACCGCCCACCACGCCGGCCGGCTCCAGGACGAGCTGATCAGACTCGGCCGCTATCCGCTCATCGTCGTCGACGAGGTCGGCTACATCCCGTTCGAATCCGAAGCAGCGAACCTGTTCTTCCAACTCGTCTCGAACCGCTACGAAAGGGCCAGCGTCATCGTCACCTCGAACAAGCCCTTCGGC
>NZ_JBHXEM010000293.1:0-1953 GCF_042724755.1 Kitasatospora sp. NPDC127067
GCGGCCGCGGCGGCCCCGGCTGGTGGACGTGCTGCGGCGCGGCCGCTCGACAACGGGGTCGGGGATCACGACGGGCACGCCGGTGGGCACCCGGGCGCCGGTGATGCGGACGAGCTCCTCGTCACCGGCGGTGACCCTGGTGGTGACGGGGGTGATGCCGGCGGTGGTCATCATGCGGGCCATCGCGCGGCGCTGGTTGGGCAGGACGAGGGTGACGACGGTGCCGGACTCGCCGGCCCGGGCGGTGCGGCCGCCGCGGTGCAGGTAGTCCTTGTGGTCGCCCGGCGGGTCGAGGTTGACGACGAGGTCGAGGCCGTCGACGTGGATGCCGCGGGCGGCGACGTTGGTCGCGATCAGCGCGGTCACCTGGCCGGTGCGGAACTGTTCCAGGGTGCGGGTGCGCTGGGGCTGGGACTTGCCGCCGTGCAGGGCGGCGGCCTTGACCCCGTTCGCGAGCAGGGCCTCGACCAGGCCGTCCGCGCCGTGCTTGGTGTCGATGAACATGATCACCCGGCCGTCACGCGAGGCGATGTGGGCGATCGTGGCGTTCTTGTCGTAGTTCTGCACCTGCAGTACGTGGTGCTCCATGGTGCTGACCGCTCCCGCGGACGGGTCCACGGAGTGGGTGACCGGGTCCTTGAGGAAGCGCCGCACCAGGCGGTCGACGTTGCGGTCCAGCGTGGCGGAGAACAGCATGGTCTGGCCGCCTTCGGCGACCTGTTCGAGGAGTTCGGTGACCTGGGGCAGGAAGCCCAGGTCGGCCATCTGGTCGGCCTCGTCGAGCACCGTGATGTCGACCCGGTCCAGCCGGCAGTCGCCGCGCTGGATCAGGTCCTTGAGCCGGCCGGGCGTGGCCACCACGACCTCCGCCCCGCGGTTCAGCGCCTGGGCCTGGCGGCCGATCGAGGTCCCGCCCACCACGGTCGTCATCCGCAGCCGTACCGCGTGCGCGAACGGGGTGAGGGCGTCGGTGACCTGCTGGGCGAGCTCGCGGGTGGGGACCAGCACCAGGGCCAGCGGCTGGCGGGGGTCGGCCTTCCGGCCGGCGGTGCGGGCCAGCACGGCGAGGCCGAACGCGATGGTCTTGCCGGAACCGGTGCGGCCCCGGCCCAGGACGTCGCGTCCGGCCAGCGAGTTCGGGAGCGTCGCGGCCTGGATCGGGAACGGCGCCGTGACACCCTGCCGGGTCAGCGTGGAGAGCAGGGCCTTGGGCATGTCCAGTTCGGCGAACGCCTCGACGGCCGGGAGTGCCGGGGTGGTGCTCACCGGCATTGCGAACTCGTGCTGGGCGGAGGAGCCCTGACGGGCGGTACGGCCGCCCGAGGGCCGGTCTCCGTAGAAGGAGCTGCCACCGGCGCGGGTTCCGTGGGCGCGGCCGGAACGGGAGTTGGTGTTCTGGTACGAGGAGCGAGTGGAGCGGTTCATGCGGGAGACCTTCCTCGGGGCGGCACGTCACGGGGAAGGCTCCGGGGCGCGGTGCGCCGACGGAGACCGCAAGGGAACGGGCCGAGAGCTGTGACGGGTGGGGCGTGGACGGTGCAACCGTGCGGCACGCCACCTGCGGTCGGCGCCCACCGGCATGGGCGGGAGCGAGGACCTCGCATTGAGATGTCACGGCAGGGGGGTGATTCGGAACGCGGCGCTGTGCGTCTCGCGTGGGGGCGACCGCCGGTGGCGGTGCCTGTCAGGGGGCCCGATGGCCGGGGGCGCGCCCGGGGCAACGCCGAGGGGCCCGCACCGGGCATTGTGTACGCGGTGCGGGCCCCTCGCTGCTTGGCGGGTGCCGTGGCAGAAGAATTACAGCGGGCGGATGTTCTCGGCCTGCGGGCCCTTCTGGCCCTGAGTGACGTCGAACTCCACCTTCTGGCCCTCGAGCAGCTCACGGAAGCCGTTGGCGTTGATGTTCGAGTAGTGGGCGAACACGTCCGGGCCGCCACCCTCCTGCTCGATGAA
>NZ_JBHXEM010000294.1:0-1754 GCF_042724755.1 Kitasatospora sp. NPDC127067
TGGAAGATGAAGCCGATGTGGTCGCGGCGCAGCTGGGTGAGCTGCTTGTCCTTGAGGCCGACGAGCTCGGTGTCGCCGATGGTGGAGGAGCCGGAGGAGACGGTGTCGAGGCCCGCCATGCAGTGCATGAGGGTGGACTTGCCGGAGCCGGACGGGCCCATGATGGCGGTGAACTCGCCCTGGGGGAAGGTCACGGTGACGTTGTCGAGGGCGACGACGCGGGTCTCCCCCTCCCCGTAGACCTTGTTCAGGCCGGTGGCTCGGGCGGCCGCCAGGCCGGTGCGGACGGCGGTTGCGGTCGGCGTGGTCACGGGGGGCTCCTTGTGCTCGTGGACTTGTACCTCCATGCTCCGCGACGTGATCATGGTCTTGCGTCGCTCCGCCGGACGGTTGGCCCTACCACCGCTGGGCGTACGGGAGGGCTGGACCCTCCTCCTGCGGTATGACGTGAACCCTGAGGCGGCGGGATGGCCGGAACGGATATCCTTCGTGGCCGAATCCCGGACAGTTCGTCAGATGGCAAGGAAACATGACAACTTCCGGGGCAGGGAACATGCGAAAGAGTGAGCCGGGCGACTAGGCTCAGGGTGGTTTCGCAAGAGCCCGGATGGTGGAACGCAGACACGGGCAGCTTAAAACTGCTTGGCCGCGAGGCCGTGCCGGTTCGAGTCCGGCTCCGGGCACTGACAACCGCGGGGGCGCCGACGGCGTCCCCGCCGGTCGTTGTTCACCGGATCCTCCTCGCGGCGTATCCCGGAATTTTTGCCAAGCCATTACCCTTGTACACGGGCGGTGCAGTGCCGCCACGGAGGGAATGAGCAATGAGAAGCAGCAACCCGGTCTTCTCGCGGGAGGGGTCCTTCACCCGCGACTCCGGCTACGCGGGGTTCGGTACCACCGCGCAGGCCGGGAGCCCGTACGGCCAGAACGCGCACGGTCAGAACCCCTACGCGGGTACGCCCTACGCCCAGCAGCCGCAGGGCCAGGCCCCCATGACCGACGAGCAGCTCTACGAGCTGTACAACGGGCCGTCGGCCGGCCCGGCGGCCACCGGGCGGATGACGCTGGACGACGTGGTCGCCCGCACCGCCATGACGCTGATGACGCTGGTCGTCGCCGGCGCGGTGGCCTGGTTCGCGCTGCCGTTCGAGAACTTCGGCTTCGCGATCGCCGCCAGCCTGGTGGCCATGGTCGTCGGCCTGGTGGTCTCCTTCAAGCGCAGCGTCAGCCCGCCGCTGATCCTCACCTACGCGGCCCTCCAGGGCTTCGCGATGGGCGCCGTCTCGCACGCCTTCAACACCTGGCTGAACGGCATCGTGATCCAGGCGGTCCTGGGTACGGCGGCGGTCTTCGCGGCGATGCTGTTCGCCTACAAGAGCGGAAAGATCCGGGTCACCGCGCGCTACCAGCGGATCGGCATCGCGATCGCCCTGGGCTTCGTGCTGCTGATGCTGGTCAACATGGTCGCGATGGCCTTCGGCGCCGACATGGGCCTGCGCTCCGGCCCGCTGGGCATCGTGGTCGGCCTGATCGGCATCGGCCTGGGCGCCTTCTTCCTGTCGCTGGACTTCGCGTCGATCGAGGAGGCCATCGCCCAGGGCGCCCCGCAGCGGGAGTCCTGGCGGGCCGCCTTCGGGCTGACCCTGTCGCTGGTCTGGATCTACATGGAGATGCTGCGGCTGATCGCGATCCTGCGCGGCGACGACTGACGGTCCCTTCCTTCGTGAACCACTGCCGCCGGGCCCCGGAGCGAC
>NZ_JBHXEM010000295.1:0-1695 GCF_042724755.1 Kitasatospora sp. NPDC127067
CGGCCGGCGCGGCGCCCGCCCGGTGCCTGTACGGGGACTACCGGCTGCGGCTGCCCGACCGCCCGGGCGGCGCCCTCCTGGAGGTCGCCGCGGACGGCGTCGTGCTCGACGGCCGTCCCGTGCCCGGGGCCGGGCCGAGCGGACGGCGGCTCGGCTGGCGGGACGGACCGGAGCTCCTGCCCTCCGCCGACCTCACCCTGCTGCTCGACCCGATCACCCTGCACCCGATGCTGCACGGCACCGGCCGGACGGCGGCCGGCGAACCGTTCCCGCTGCTCGGCATGGTCCCGGTCGACGGCGAGGCCGCCCGACGGCTCGCCGCCCGGCCGCGGTTCGGCATCCCGGCCGGCCCCTGGGCCCACCTGACGGCACTCGCCGCCGGGGCGAGCCACGACGGCGGGCTGTTCTGGTGGCACGGCTGGGAGCAGTCGGCCACCGCCCTGCGGACCGTGGAGCAGGCCCTGCGGGACGGCGGCCGGTAGCACCCGGCACGGACCCGGCCGGCGACGGCCGGGTCCGTACGGACACGGGGACGGGGACGGGGATCAGCGCAGGCCGGCGAAGAGGTCGTCCTCGGGAAGGGCCGCGCCGGTGGTGTCCTTGACCCGCACGAAGGTCTCCACGCCCATCAGCTCGGTGAACCGCTCCTTGCCCATCTTCAGGAAGAAGATGTTCTCGCCCTGGCTGGCGTGCGCGGCCAGGGCGTCGAACTTCCGGCCGCCGAACGCGGTGGTGTCCACCCAGGTGGTGATCTCCTCGTCCGGCAGGCCGATCTCCGACATGTCCGGCATCTCGGACGCCTCCGACGCCTCCGCCGCCCCGGGCTCCTGCGCCGCCTCCGGCTCCTCCCAGTCCGCGCCGAACTCGCGCATGACCTCGCCGAACCGCTGCATCGCCGAGCGCGGCGCCGTCGTCCAGTAGACCTTCGGCGTCGGATCGGTCAGCTCCAGCGCCGCCATGGTGATGCGGTGTGCCTGGATGTGGTCGGGGTGACCGTAGAACCCGTTCTCGTCGTAGGTGACGACCACGTCGGGCCGGTAGTGCCGGATCAGTTCGGCGAGGCGGGCGGCACCCTCCTCCACCGGCGTGCGCCAGAACGACCCGGGCTCGTCGTTGCTCGCCCAGCCCATCATCCCGGAGTCGGCGTACTCCAGCAGCTCCAGGTGACTGACCTTCAACACCTCGCAGCTGGCCTCCAGTTCCTGCCGGCGCATCGCGGCGACGGCCTCCGGGTCGTGGCCGGGCTCGCCCGGCTTGACCCCTCCCGGTCCGTCACCGCACCGGCCGTCCGTACACGTCACGAGGACCGTGCGGACGCCCTCCGCCGCGTACCGGGCGAGGACACCCCCGGTCCCGGTGGCCTCGTCGTCGGGGTGGGCGTGCACCGCCATCAGCGTCAAGGGCCGGTCAACCATGAAAATCCATCCTCCGATGTGAAAAGTACTCGCCCCAGTCTGCGCCACGGGGCGGGGTGGTCGCCGGGGTTGTCCCGTTCCGCGTCGCGCACCCGGCAATCCGCGAGACGGCCGCTATCCCCGCCCGGCGGCCAGGGTGACCGGCAGGCCGGCCTCGATGCGGCCCAGCAGCCGTCCGCCGTGGACGCCGGGGGTGTCGAAGACGCCCTGGCCGTCGGGGTCGTCGTCGGCGCCGGCGCTCAGGACCTCGGGTACCAGCACCGCCGCCGCGGCGGCGGGC
>NZ_JBHXEM010000296.1:0-1667 GCF_042724755.1 Kitasatospora sp. NPDC127067
CCGCTGGGCACCCGCCGCGGCCGCCGCCGCGTTCGACGCCGCGACGGCGGCGGCGCGCGCCGAGGCGTTGGCCGCACGCGCGGCGGTCAGCGCCGTCTGCGCCGCCGCACCCGCCCGGTCGGCCGCGCCGGCGGCCCTGTTCGCCGCCTCCGTGGCCTTGGCCGTGTCACTGCCGGCCTGCTGCGTCTCGATAGCCGCCCGCGCGGCATCCGCCTTGGCCAGCTCCGAGTTGTGGACCGCCTGGTCCTTGGCCTCGATCGCCGCGGCCGTCTCCTGGGCCGCCTGCGCGCTCGCGTCCTTCGCCTGCTGCGCCAGCTGCGCGATGCTCGCGCGCTCCTGGTCACGGCTCTGCGCGATGTACTGGCCGGTCGCGAGGAAGTCGCGCACGTCCTGGATCGACCCGTTCAGCGCGATCCGCGCCGCCGCCTGGACGTTGGGGCCACCGGAGCTCAGGATCTGGACCAGCTTGACCCGGTCGTCGCTGTCCTTCGCGGTGAACTGGGCCTCCGTCAGGAACTTCTGCAGGTCGTCACTGGTGTTGCTGCGCAGCGCGGCATCACCCGCCGCCTGGAGATTCCGCCCGGCACCCATCGCGGGGTCGGTGATCCGGGTGATCCACAGCCGCCGGTCCGCGTCGAGCGCCGCCTGCCAGCCGCCCTCCAGGAAGGCACGCCGATCCGCGGCCGTCCCGTCGATGGCCTTGTCCGCGGCCTCGCGGACCTTCGGCCCGCCCACACTGGAGATCTGCGTGGCAGCGAGCAGGTCGTCCGCACTCTGCGCCCCGGCGAGCTCGTTCTCGACGAACCGCTTCACGTCCTGGTCGGAGCCCGCGAGCGCGGCCTCCGCGAGCGCGTGGAGCCGGGGGCCGCCGTTGAGCCACGCCTGCACCGCACGCTCGCGGTCGCTCGGCTGGACCTGTCCGATGGCCGGCCCGGTGGCGGCGGCGCTCGGACCCGCGGCCCCCACCAGCCCCGCTGTGAGCGCGAGCGGCAACAGCCCCAGGGAGAGCCTGCCCAGCAGCGGCGGCCCTCCCCTCCCTCGCCGTCGTGAGCGGGATATCGATTGGCGCACGGGAAACCTCCAGTGTCGACGTCGGCCGTATCCCGGCCGCGGGCGGAGCCACGATAAATGACGTCTCATCAGAGCGTCCACGAATTCTGGGAGTTGCCGGGCAAAGCGAGCGCAATGAATCACCCGACGGCGAGCATAGCCAAGCAAATACAACCGCATCACCAACAAGCACCCAATGACCTTGAAAGCGTGACATCTTGCCTGGCCAGTCGCCGAAAGTGGTTGTCCGGGCACCGGCCCGTCTGGTTCGATGGGCCGGATTCCGCCTGCGGCTCCGACATCTGTGGCGCAGTCAATTCATGTCATTCGCACCGACAATGACGTCGCGCCACGCTCGGCTGTTTCGCCCACCATTCAGGCCGGTCACCCGATTCCGAAGATCTGCCCATCAGGGCAACGCGAGATGAACGAAAAGGATTAGGCATGTCAAAGCGCATGTCCCGCTGGCTCGTTGGCGGCGCCGTCGCCGCGGCCGCCACGCTCGGCGTCACGGCGATCGCGTCCGCCGACGGCACCCCGGCGGACAACTCGGCCGCGCCGGTGGCCGTCGAGGACTTCGTCCACCCCGGCCCGGCCCCGTACCCCAACGTGAAGCT
>NZ_JBHXEM010000297.1:0-1664 GCF_042724755.1 Kitasatospora sp. NPDC127067
GTCCGACACCCTGCGGTGTCGGACAACCGGCGGTCAGTGGGCGGGCTCCCGGAGAACAGTCGCTGAAGACGTGTCCAGGATGCGGACAAGTCCGTTCTTGAGTCGCTTGGGTCGCTCAGTCGCTGCCCGCCGTCCCGTCAACCCACGACGAAACGATCTCGCTTCCTGCACAAAAGCGCCCGTAGGAAGGGCAGCGACCCAAGCGACTGCCGGCCCAAATCTCTGCCAGCATCCTGGACGAGAGCACTGCGCTCTTGGAATTCCCCAGGGACGGCCAACTGTGGCGCCCCGCTGACGGCCATGGATGGTCCCCCGCCCGTGGCCAGAAGCACGCTCCGTGACGGTCCTCACGAAGGGTCCTCACGAAGGCTGTCGCGCAGCTCAAGCAGTTCGCGGCGGCGGGACTGCGCCCGTACCAGGAGCAGTCCCGCGGTGGCAACAAGGCCGGCACCGGCCAATGCGACTGCCAGCGTCCCGGCCGTGGTGCCGCGCACTGCGGCCACCGCGACCCCGGCGACGCCGGTCACCGCAGTCACCACCAGAGCGAGCCGGGCACCCAGCACCCGGTCCCGGGCGAACAGCGGCCGCCGCCTGCTCAGAACCCAGCCGGCGAAGGCGGCCCAGGCCAGCCCCACCGTGATCAGCCCGGCGAAGGCAGCCCGGGTGCGAAAGGGGAGTGGACCCGGCTCGGTTGCCCACAGCACCGAGACCAGCGCCGCTCCACACCCTCCCGCCAGTCCCACGGCAACGTGCCGCATCCGCGAGCGCAGCGAGACCTCCGCCGCCAGCGCGCGCTCCAGCTCCGCCGGCACCTCCCGGGGTGCCCCGTGGCTCTGCTCGCTCATGCCTCGTATCCCTTCTCGATCAGGACGTCCCGCAACATGCGGCGGGCGCGGTGCAGCCTGCTCTTGACCGTGCCGGGCGGCACGCCCAGCACCTCAGCGCAGGCGGCCAGGGACAGATCCTGCAGGTGGAACAGGATCAGCGCTTCGCGCTCCAGCGGCGGCAGGTCGGAAAGGCCCGCTTCGATCTCCATCGTGTTCAGGACGCCACTGGAGGAGTCATCGTGATCGGCGACAGCCTCGCCCTCCGCGGCCGAGGTCGCCTGGGCCGTGTACGCCTGCCGCAGGTGGTCGACCACCGTGCGCCGGGCAATGGTGAACAGCCACGGGGCAAAACGCTCAGGCTGCCGCAGGCGCGGGAATCCGCGCACCACGGCAACCCACGCCTCCTGGGCAAGATCGTCCGCGATGTCCGGGGATCCCACCATGCTCCGCACATAGCGCCACAGCGGCGTGTGCCAGACGCGTACCAGCTCGCTGAACGCCTCCCGCTCCCCGAGCTGGCAACGCACCACCAACAGCAGTCCGTTGTGCCTGTCCTCGTTCACCCGCACCTCCTGGTCACGCGCCGCGCGTCATCGGAACAGTCGGCATCCGGGACAGAAAGGTTCACAGGGCCTTGAGCAGTCCAGTCAGACCTTCCTCACCGAGCCGAAGGCGAACTCCCCGTGGCCGGCCAGCGATGCGGTGCCCGGCTCCGGGACCGGGGCGTTGTCCCGGGTCCACGTGTCGGCGACGGGTGAAAACTGACCGCTGATCGGCGGTCCAAACGAGACCCGCTTCGCGATCTTCCCATCATCCTGATCTTCATCGAGGGTCAGG
>NZ_JBHXEM010000299.1:0-1593 GCF_042724755.1 Kitasatospora sp. NPDC127067
CAACGGCATCGTGACGCCACGGCCCCTGCATGGGTTGTCGGCCGAGCCGACTTCCCATGCAGAACCAGGAGAAGAAGCACGGCCACTGAAGTAGGCCGGACTTGATTCAGTGTCGTCCAGCCCCCGCCGAACGAGTTCGGCGGGGGGCTGCGCAGGCGGGCTTGGCGAGGCGAATGGTTTGGCTGGTTGCACGACGCCAAGGACTCCTGCTCGGTTTCCGACATAACGTCGGAAACCGGACGCGTTTGACGCGAGTAGCATGCGGTCAACACCTCGTCAGATGCCGGGAGTTGGCTTATGAGCACACTGGTGGTGGGGTCGCGGGCCAGTCACCTGGCGCGGGCTCAGGTCACGGAGTTCCTGGCACCGCTGCGGGAGCGCTTCCCCGACGTGGTCTTCCGCCAGCGAGTGATCACGGAAGCCGGTGACCAGGACCGCAGGTCGGCCCTGAGGGATGTCTCGGAGCGCGGCGGTGGCTCGGCGTTCTCGGTGAACCAGGTGAACGCGCTGGTGTCCGGCGAGGTCGACGTGATCGTGCACTCGCTCAAGGACCTGCCGACCGCGAACCCGCCCGGCCTGATCCTCCTGCCCCCGCCCACCCGCGCGGACGTTCATGACGCGCTGTGCGGCAGCACTCTGGCCGGCCTCCCGCAGGGCGGCAGGATCGGCACGTCGGCGTCGCGCCGGATCGCCCAGCTGCTGCACGTCCGCCCGGACCTGGTACCGGTGGAGATCCGGGGGAACGTCCCGACCAGGCTCGGCAAGCTCCGGACGCAGCAGCTGGACGCCGTGATCCTGGCGGCCGCCGGGATCAAACGGCTCGGCCGCAGCGAGGAGATCAGCGAGATCCTTCCGATCGGGCCGTTTCCCCCGTCGCCCGGGCAGGGCGCGCTGGGCATCCAGATCCGGGAGGACAACGAGTCGGCCCGAGAGCTCCTGGCCGGTTCCGGTGACCCGGTGACCGACGCGGAGGTGCGGGCCGAGCGGGCGATGCTGGCGGAGCTCCACGGCGGATGCTCGGTACCGGTCGGCGCCTTCGGCAAGGCCGACGGCGACGTGCTGACCCTGCACGGGCAGGTCACCTCCGTGGACGGCAGCCGGCAGGTGGAGGCCAGCCTCTCCGGCCCGCCGAGCGAGCCGGAGAGGCTGGGTGTTCAGGTGGCGAGCCTCCTGCTGGACCAGGGCGCGGAGGGCATCCTGGCAGAGGTCCGGCCCACAGTCGCCGCATAGGCCCGTAGGCCGGCCAGGTCCAGGGCCGCATAGGTGATGATCCGGTCCGCACCGGCCCGCTTGAGCATGGTGAACAGCTCCGCCAGCGGGCGGAAGTCCCGCCGACCTGCCCGTGGGCCCGCCCGTCGCCGCCTTGTGCGCAGGAAGTCGGCCCGGCCGACTTCCTGCGCAGGGGGGGCTGAAACCGCCATGCTCGCCAACACAGGACGCCCACCCACAAGGTCCGGGCGGAGCAGCGGCAACAGGTCCGGTAACCGATCAATGAAGTTGGGCGGGGCCCCGGGCGCCCCCCCCGGGCCGCCCCCAAACAAGGAGCAGGGAGGCGGGCGGCCGCCCCCCCCCCCCCCCCACCCCCCCCACCCC
>NZ_JBHXEM010000300.1:0-1565 GCF_042724755.1 Kitasatospora sp. NPDC127067
ATTAAAACCCCTCCCCCCTATTACGATTTTTCTTTTGGTCGGGGGGGTTGTTTTTTTTTAATAACCGCCTGGGGGGGCCGCGGCGCCCCCCCCGCCCCCCACGGCGCTCGCCGCCCGCCGGAAGTAGCCGGCCGCCGGCCGGTCACCCCGCGGTGAACCGGGCCTCGAAGGCGGCCCGGTTCGCCGAGACCGGCGAGCGGTCCCAGACCGCGAACACCACCTGGTCGAAGGCCGCCCCGTACCGGGCCAGCGCCCCCTCGAAGGCCTCGGCGACCTGCGCCGGGTCGTTGCGGAACACCCCGCAGCCCCAGGCCCCGAGCACCAGCGTGCGCACCTCGTGCCGGGCCGCCGCCGCGAGCACCCGCACGGCCCGCTCGGCGAGCACGCCCCGGACGTCCGCACCGGCCGAACGCCGTTCCAGCTGCCCGGCGTTGGGCGCGGGCGAGGTCAGGAAGGTGACGGGGTACGGCTGCGCCAACAGCTCTCCGCGCCCGTCCCGGATCACCGGCACCGCCGGCGAGACGATCACCCGGTGGCTGTACCGGAGGTCGGTGGAGGCCCGGTGCGCCTCGTAGTAGTCCGGCGCCTCCCGCAGGCAGCTGTACAGCAGCGCGCTGCGGCACAGGTCCTCCTCCTGGGCGCGGGCGCCGCGCAGGTAGCCGCCGCCGGGATTGCGCGCGGAGGCGAAGTTCAGCACCCCGACCGGCCCCGCCCCGGCCCCGACCAGCCGGCGGGCGGCCTGGATGCTGCCCTCGGCCGTCACCTCGATCCGTCCGGCCGCCGGCCCCGGCCCGCGGTCGCCCGCCGCCAGCAGCGCGTCCAGCCCCTCCGGCGCGTAGGACACCGTACCGGCCCGCGCCGCCCCCAACTCCTCCCCCACCTGCACGAGTTCGCCCCCGGCCGTCCGGTAGCTCCCCCGCTCGGCGATCTCCTCGTTCACTCGCGCCACATCGTGCAGTCTGCTGCTCATGGCCGCGACGCTACGGGACCGCGGCGCCCGCGCGCCACAGGTTATTCTCACTCCCAGAACAACGCCCCGGGGGCCTGCGCGGGGGTGCCGGGGAACGCGAAGGGCCCGCTCCGGGGGACGGAGCGGGCCCTTCGTACGTTCAGCCGGGTCGGCGGTCGACTACCGCCGGTGCGGCGTCAGTTCTTCCAGCGCGGCTTGCGGTCGTCGCGGTCGAAACCGCCCGGGCGACGGTCCTCGCGGTCACGGCCGGCGCCGAAGCCGCCGCGGTCACGGTTGAAGCCACCGCGGTCGGACTGCGGACGGCCGCCGGAGCGGTGGTCGTCGCGGCGCGCGAACGGACGGCTGCTGCCGCCGCGCTCGTCGCGGTCACGGCCGAAGGCCGGGCGGTCACCGAAGGAACGGGCCGGACGGTCGCCGAAGGAGCGGCCGCCGCGGTCGTCGCGGTCACGGTTGAAGCCGCCGCCACGGTTGTCACGGTCACCGAAGCCACCGGAACGGCCGCCACGGTCGTCGCGGTCACGGTTGAAGCCGCCACCACGGTTGTCACGGTCACCGAAGCCACCGGAACGGCCGCCACGGTCGTCACGGTTGAAGC
>NZ_JBHXEM010000301.1:0-1556 GCF_042724755.1 Kitasatospora sp. NPDC127067
GCCGACAGCGCCCGCAGCTCCGCCGTACTCAGCATCTCCAACTCGCCCACCAGTGCGGTCGGATCGGCCACCAGCGACGACAGCAGCTCCACGAAATGCCCGACCAGACGCTCGACCTCCGCATGCCGGAAAAGGCCCTTGTCGTAGGAGATGTTCACCTTGAGCCGCTCGCTGTCGTACACGATGGCCGTGATGGGGTAGCCGGTCCGCTCCACGTCGAGGCGGGAGGTGCGGACGAGTCCGTCGGGCAGTTCGTCGTCGCCCAGGCCGGGGAAGTTCTGGAAGACGAGGATCGACCGGAAGAGCTGCTCGCCCTTGGGAACGGCGCTCCACCGCTGGGCGTCCACCAGTGAGGTGTACTCGTACTGCCGCAACTCGACGTGCTCGGCCTGGAGTTCACGAAGCCATTCGGCCACTGGGAGCTCGGGCCGCACCCGGGCACGGACCGGCAGGGTGTTGATGAACAGGCCGATCATGGACTCGGCCTCGGGCAGCCCGTCGTGCCGGCCGGACATGATCGAGCCGTAGACCACGTCATCGCCTGCGCCGTAGCGGGAGAGCAGCAGCGTCCAGGCGCCCTGCACCACCGTGTTGACGGTCACCCGGTTGGACCGGGCGAAGGCGCCGAGCCGGGCCGTGGCCTCGGTGTCGAGCAGCAGCGCCACGTCGTCGAAACCGCGCTCGGCGGTCGCGTCGCCGATGCCCAGCGCCGTGGGCTCGGCGAATCCGTCCAGGTAGCGGCGCCAGAACCGCTCGGCACGATCCTGGGACTGCTTCCCCAGCCAGTCGATGTGGCGTGCGTAGGGAACCGGCTCGGCGAGGTCGACGCGCGCGCCGTCCAGAGACGCGCGGTAGAGGGCGAAGACGTCCTTCATCACGAGCTGAGCGCTCCAGCCGTCGAGGACCAGGTGGTGGAACGTCCACAGGACCAGGGCACGGTCGTCCCCGAGTCGGACCACCGTCAGCCGCAGCAGTGGCGCGGACCCGAGGTCGAAGCCGCGAACCCGATCGTCCTCGACGAGCCCGTCGAGGCGGTGCTCCCGCTCGTCGGCCGGGCAGGACCGCCAGTCGAGCACCTCGAAGGGCAGCTCGACCCGCCGCTGGACCACCTGCACCGGCTCGTCCAGGCCCTCCCACACGAAGGCGGTGCGCAGCACGGAGTGCCGGTCGACCACTGCCTGCCACGCCTCGCGCAACCGCGCCAGGTCCAGCGGCCCGGTGAACTCGTCGAGGAACTGCACCGTGTACGGGTGCACGTCCGAAGCGTCGTAGAGGCTGTGGAACAGCATTCCGGACTGCAGCGGGGCGAGCCCGTACCTGGTCGGAGCGGGGCCGGTCGGCTCCGCCGAGCTCTCCTGCGCGGCTGCGGGCGTCTCGTGCCGGGCGATCTCGGCGACGGTCTGGTGCTGGAAGATCATGCGTGGGGTGAGGTGCAGGCCGTAGCGTTTGGCGCGGGAGATCACCTGGATGGTGAGGATGGAGTCGCCGCCGAGTTCGAAGAAGTTGTCGTGGACGCCGACGCGGTCGACGCGGAGGACCTCGGCCCAGATGCGGGT
>NZ_JBHXEM010000302.1:0-1549 GCF_042724755.1 Kitasatospora sp. NPDC127067
GGAGCCTTCGGGCAAAGGGAAGTGGTGGAGCCGGTGACCCAACGGGGTAGTAGGTGAGCGATGGGGTGACGCAGGAAGGTAGTCCAGCCCGGGCGGTGGTTGTCCCGGGGTAAGGGTGTAGGCCGTGAGGTAGGCAAATCCGCCTCACACTAAGGCTGAGACCTGATGCCGAGCCGATTGTGGTGAAGTGGATGATCCTATGCTGTCGAGAAAAGCCTCTAGCGAGTTTCATGGCGGCCCGTACCCCAAACCGACTCAGGTGGTCAGGTAGAGAATACCGAGGCGTTCGGGTGAACTATGGTTAAGGAACTCGGCAAAATGCCCCCGTAACTTCGGGAGAAGGGGGGCCATTCCTGGTGACGAGTCTTGCACTCCGAGCTGGGGGTGGCCGCAGAGACCAGCGAGAAGCGACTGTTTACTAAAAACACAGGTCCGTGCGAAGCCGTAAGGCGATGTATACGGACTGACGCCTGCCCGGTGCTGGAACGTTAAGGGGACCGGTTAGCTCTGATTCGTCGGGGCGAAGCTGAGAACTTAAGCGCCAGTAAACGGCGGTGGTAACTATAACCATCCTAAGGTAGCGAAATTCCTTGTCGGGTAAGTTCCGACCTGCACGAATGGCGTAACGACTTCTCGACTGTCTCAACCATAGGCCCGGTGAAATTGCATTACGAGTAAAGATGCTCGTTTCGCGCAGCAGGACGGAAAGACCCCGGGACCTTTACTATAGCTTGATATTGGTGTTCGGTTCGGCTTGTGTAGGATAGGTGGGAGACTTTGAAGCCTTGACGCCAGTCTTGGTGGAGTCGTCGTTGAAATACCACTCTGGTCGTGCTGGATGTCTAACCTGGGTCCGTGATCCGGATCAGGGACAGTGTCTGGTGGGTAGTTTAACTGGGGCGGTTGCCTCCTAAAGGGTAACGGAGGCGCCCAAAGGTTCCCTCAGCCTGGTTGGCAATCAGGTGTTGAGTGTAAGTGCACAAGGGAGCTTGACTGTGAGACTGACGGGTCGAGCAGGTACGAAAGTAGGGACTAGTGATCCGGCGGTGGCTTGTGGAAGCGCCGTCGCTCAACGGATAAAAGGTACCCCGGGGATAACAGGCTGATCTTCCCCAAGAGTCCATATCGACGGGATGGTTTGGCACCTCGATGTCGGCTCGTCGCATCCTGGGGCTGGAGTAGGTCCCAAGGGTTGGGCTGTTCGCCCATTAAAGCGGTACGCGAGCTGGGTTTAGAACGTCGTGAGACAGTTCGGTCCCTATCCGCTGTGCGCGTAGGAGTGTTGAGAAGGGCTGTCCCTAGTACGAGAGGACCGGGACGGACGAACCTCTGGTGTGCCAGTTGTCCTGCCAAGGGCATGGCTGGTTGGCTACGTTCGGGAGGGATAACCGCTGAAAGCATCTAAGCGGGAAGCCTGCTTCGAGATGAGCACTCCCACCTCCTTGAGAGGGTAAGGCTCCCAGTAGACGACTGGGTTGATAGGCCGGATATGGAAGCCCTGTGAGGGGTGGAGTTGACCGGTACTAATAGGCCGAGGGCTTGTCCTCAG
>NZ_JBHXEM010000303.1:0-1524 GCF_042724755.1 Kitasatospora sp. NPDC127067
CGGAAGATTTCAAGTCCAGTGAGACAGTCGTGACGCTATGAGGTTTGTGGTGCGGGTTCCCTGCGCTTGGCCGGGTCATTGATCCAGGCCGTCTGCGGTATCTCGGGCGGTCGGGGACGACGGCCGAAGCGTTCGGGATGCCGGGCGTATGCCTCGGCGAGGGTGACGGCCCGCTGCTCGCGGACCTCCTCGGCGGTGCCGAAGTGCACGCTGGCAGGTGTGTGAAGGCCGATTCCCGAATGCCGGTGCTCGTGGTTGTAGTACGAGATGAAAGCGTCGAACCATTCCCGGGCATGGGCCAGGGAATCGAACCGCTGTGGGAAGTCGGCCATGTACTTGGTGGTCTTGAACTGGGCCTCGCTGTACGGATTGTCGTTGGAGACCTTGGGCCTGGAGTGGCTTCGGGTGACGCCAAGGTCGATCAGCAGTTGGGAGACCTTTTTTGAGGTCATCGAGGTGCCGCGGTCGGCGTGCACGGTCTCGGGCACGATGCCGTTGCGCTCGATGGCCTCGCGGATCAACTCCTCGGCCCGTTCGGCCGATTCGGCCAGTTCGACGGTGTGGCCGACGATGTAGCGGCTGAAGATGTCGATGATGACGTAGGCGTGGTACCAGATGCCCTTCCCAGGGCCGGCTGCCTTGGTGATGTCCCAGGTGAACACCTGAGAGGGTGCGGTGGCGACCAGTTCGGGCACCGTCTTGGCCGGGTGGGTGGCCTGGCGGCGTCGCTCACCGCACTGCCCGCGTTCGCGCAGGATGCGGTACATCGTGGAGACCGAGCAGTGGTAGCGCCCGGCGTCCAGCTCGCGGGCCCAGATCTGCGCGGGAGGCAGTTCGGCGTACTCGGCGTTGTTCATCAACTCCAGGACCGCTGCCCGCTCTTCGGGTTTCAGGGCTGACGGCTGGAGCTGTGGCCTTCTGGGCTCGCGCGCGGGCGGCGGCTTCAGCCTGCGGTAGTGGGTGGCCCTGGAGCGGCCGGTCAGCCGGCATGCGGCCGTGATGCCCAACTTCTGCTCGATGCCGGTGAACGCCTCGTCCACGACGGGGTCGGCGGCGTGTGTCAGTCCGCGCTCTCGGAGATCATTTCCAAGAGCGCCGACGCTTTTCCCAGCACCTCCAGCGCGGCTTTGTTCCTGGCCAGTTCCTTCTCCAGCCGTTCCACCTGGCGGCGCAGCTTCTCGTTCTCGACCTCGGTGGCGGACTTCTTCGGACGGGCCGGGCTCGTGCGCCGGTCGACCAACTTCTCCAGAGCCCCGGCATCGCGCGCGGCCCGCCACTCGGTGACGTGCGAGTGGTAGAGGCGCTCACGGCGCAGGACCGCGCCCTTCTCGCCTTCGGGCGCGGCGTCGTACTCGGCCACGATCCGCAGCTTGTACTCGGGGCTGAACGTGCGGCGCTTCGGCCTGGGGGCCGGGTGGGGCGCAGACGGGTTGGTGCTGGTCATCAGGGGTGGAACTCCTACTCGGGCCCTCTCAGGCTAACCCGACAAAGCGGGATGTCTCACCCAAGGCTGGCAGAGAGGGC
>NZ_JBHXEM010000304.1:0-1522 GCF_042724755.1 Kitasatospora sp. NPDC127067
CCTCTCTGTCAGCCTTGGGTGAGACATCCCGCTTTGTCGGGTTAGCCTGAGGGGGCCCGAGTAGGAGTTCCACCCCTGATGACCAGCAGTAATCCGTCCGCCACTGACCCGGCTCCCCGGCCGAAGCGCCGCACGTTCAGCCCCGAGTACAAGCTGCGGATCGTCGCCGAGTACGACGCCGCGCCCGAGGGTGAGAAGGGCGCGGTCCTGCGCCGCGAGCGCCTGTACCACTCCCATGTCACCGAGTGGCGGGCCGCACGCGATGCCGGGGCCCTGGAGAACCTGGTCGACCACCGTACGAGTCCGGCCCGCCCGAAGAAGTCCGCCTCTGAGGTCGAGAACGAGAAGCTGCGCCGGCAGGTGGAACGGTTGGAGAAGGAGCTCGCCCGGAACAAGGCCGCCTTGGAGGTTCTGGGAAAAGCGTCGGCGCTCTTGGAAATGATCTCCGAGAGCGCGGACTGACCCATGCCGCCGACCCGGTCGTGGACGAGGCGTTCACCGCCGTCGAACACGAGCTGGGCACCACGGCCGCGTGCCGCCTGACCGGCCGCTCCCGGGCCACCCACTACCGCAGGCTGAAACCGCCGTCCGCACGCCGGCCCAGGGTCGCGCAGGTCCAGCCGTCGGCCCTGACGACCGAAGAGCGCGAAGCGGTGCTGGCATTGATGAACAGCCCCGAGTACGCCGAGCTGCCGCCCGCGCAGATCTGGGCCCGCGAGCTGGACACCGGGCGTTACCACTGCTCGGTCTCCACGATGTACCGGATCCTGCGCGAGCGCGGCCAATCGGGCGAGCGGCGCCGCCAGGCCACCCACCCGGCCAGGACGGTGCCCGAACTGGTCGCCACCGCTTCCTCGCAGGTGTGGTCATGGGACATCACCAAAGCAGCCGGCCCCCGCAAGGGCATCTGGTACCACGCCTACGTCATCATCGACATCTTCAGCCGCTACGTCGTCGGCCACACCGTCGAGCCGGTCGAATCAGCCGAACGGGCCGAGGAGTTGATCCGCGAGGCCATCGAGCGCAACGGCATCGTGCCCGAGACCGTGCACGCCGACCGCGGCACTTCCATGACCTCCAAGAAGGTCTCCCAGCTGCTGATCGACCTCGGCGTCACCAGAAGCCACTCCCGACCCAAAGTCTCCAACGACAACCCCTACAGCGAGGCCCAGTTCAAGACCACCAAGTACATGGCCGACTTCCCGCAGCGGTTCGACTCCCTGGCCCACGCCCGCGAATGGTTCGACGCCTTCATCTCGTACTACAACCACGAGCACCGGCACTCGGGTATCGGCCTCCACACGCCCGCCAGCGTCCACTTCGGCACCGCCGAGGAAATCCGCGACCAGCGGGCCGTCACCCTCGCCGAGGCCTACGCACGGCACCCCGAACGCTTCGACCGCCGCCCCAGACCACCCGAGATCCCGCAGGCAGCATGGATCAACGACCCCAGTAAGCGCAGGGAACCCGCACCACAAACCTCATAACATCACGACCGTCTCACTGGACTTGAAATCTTCCG
>NZ_JBHXEM010000305.1:0-1462 GCF_042724755.1 Kitasatospora sp. NPDC127067
CGCCGCAGGCAGGGCGTCCGCCGGCTCGCCCGTCCCGGCCGCGTCGATGAGCACGAAGCGCCCGGGGTGCTCGGCCCGCGCGCTGCGCACCAGGCCCCACAGGGCGGCCTGGGCGGGATCGACGGGACGGTCGAGCGGTCCGGTACGGACCGCGTCCCTGGTGAGCAGGGCCAGCCTGGCCTCGGCGAACCGCTCGTCGGCCAGCCACTGCTGTACCAGGGCCAGGCCCCGGTGCGCGGTGACGCGGACCCGGTCGGCGGGGTCGGGCAGGTCGGCGGTGGCGACGGCCGCCACGATCACCTCGGGGAGGGCGGCGCCCGCTTCGAGCGCGGCTCCCAGGGCGTCGAGGTCCGGCAACGTCGCCGCGCCGGGGACGGCACCGCCGAGGGCGGCCCAGGTGGGCACGGCACTGTCGGCCGGGTCGGCGGCCGGGGTCCAGTCGAGGCGGTACAGCAGGTCGGCGTGGGCGTTCGCGGAGAGCGGCCCGCCCGCGGCCGGGGGCCGCAGCAGCAGGCCCTCCACGCCGAGCACCTGCCGTCCCGACAGGTCGTGGGCGTGCAGGGTCACGGAGTCCGGCGCGCCGGCGGAGAGCCGGACCCGCAGCGTGGTGGCCCCGGTGATCCCGCCGGTCACACCGTTCCAGCTGAAGGGCAGCCGGGCCCCGCCGTCCTGGTCGGGCAGCAGTGCGGCGGTCTGGAGGGCCGCGTCCAGCAGCGCGGGGTGCAGCACGCACCCGGCGGCGTCGGCGTGCTGCGACTCCGGCAGCACCACCTCGGCGAACACCTCGCCGTCGCGGAGCCACGCGGCACGGATGCCGCGGAAGGCGGGGCCGTAGTGGTAGCCGGCCTCGGCGAAGCGCTCGTAGAGGTCGCCGGTGTCCACGGGTTCGGCACCGGACGGCGGCCAGCTCAGCAGACCGGCCGCGGCTCCGGCCGGGTCCCCGGCGGGCCGGGGTGCCAGGGTGCCGGTGGCGTGCTCGGTCCAGGGCGCGTCGGCGTCCCGGGTCGTGCGGGCGAACACGCTGAGCCTCCGCCGACCGTCGCCGTCGGGCGCGGCGACCCGGAGCTGCAGGTGGACGGCTCCCTCGTCCGGGAGCACGAGGACCGATCCGAGGGTGAGTTCCTCGACCACCGGGCAGTCCGCCTCGGCCCCGGCGCGCAGCGCGAGTTCGAGAAAGGCCGTGCCGGGGAAGAGGACGAAGCCCGACACCGCGTGGTCGGCGAGCCAGGGGTGGGTACGCAGCGAGATCCGGCCGCTGAGCAGCAGCTCGTCGGAGTCCGCGACCTGCGTCGCCGCACCGAGCAGCGGGTGCCCGGTCGTGGCGAGACCCGCCGAGGCGACGTCCCAGCTCGTGGTCGGGACGTCGAGCCAGTAGCGGCTGCGCTGGAAGGCGTACGTCGGCAGGTCCACCCGCAGCGCCCCCGGGAACGCACCCGAGAAGTCCGCCCCCAGCCCGCACTCC
>NZ_JBHXEM010000306.1:0-1353 GCF_042724755.1 Kitasatospora sp. NPDC127067
GGTGTCGGGTGCGGGCAGGGCCTTGCGGTCCACTTTGTTGTTGGTGGTCAGTGGGAGTTGGTCGAGGAGGACGAAGGCGCTGGGGACCATGTAGTCGGGCAGGCTGCGCGCGCACCATGCGCGCAGCTCGGGCGTGTCGGGGCCGCGTTCGGCGTTCCGGCCGGTCGTGCAGTAGGCGACGAGTCGTTTGGTTCCTGGGGTGTCCTCGCGTGCAAGTACGACGCAGGACGTGATGTCGGGGTGTTTCAGGAGCGTCGACTCGATTTCGCCGAGTTCGATGCGGTGGCCGCGGATCTTGACCTGGTGGTCGATGCGGCCGAGGTATTCGATGGTGCCGTCGGGCAGTCGGCGGACGAGGTCGCCGGTGCGGTAGACGCGGGCGTCCGGATCCGTTCGGTAGGGGTGTGGGATGAAGCGTTCGGTGGTGAGTTCGGGGCGGTTGAGGTAGCCGCGGGCGAGGCCGGCTCCGCCGATCCAGAGTTCGCCGGGTACGCCGACGGGGGTGGGCCGGGCGGACTTGTTCATCACGAACAGTTCGGTGTTGGCGATGGGGTGGCCGATGGTGACGGTGTGCGCTTCGGGTTCGACGTCGGCGGCCAGGGACCAGATGGTGGTCTCTGTGGGTCCGTAGAGGTTGGTGACGCGGCCTGCCCGGCGGGTGAGGCGGTGGGCGAGGTCGGGGGGCAGGGCTTCGCCGCCGGTGAGTATGTGCAGGTGGGGGGCCTGGTCGGGCAGTACGTCGACGAGTGTCTGCCAGACGGAGGGGGTGGCCTGCATGACGGTGATGCCGTGTCGGGTCAGGAGGGTGGCGAGGGCGTGCGGGTCGCGGGTCTGTTCCCTGCTGGCGAGCACTACTTGGGCCCCGGTGACCAGGGGCAGGTACAGCTCCAGGTTGGAGATGTCGAACGTGATGGTGGTGACGGAGAGCAGTCGGTCGTCGGAGGTGAAGGTCAGTCGGTCGCGCAGGGCGAGGAGGAGGTTGGTGAGTGCGCTGCGGGGGATCTCGACGCCCTTGGGTGTGCCGGTGGATCCCGAGGTGTGGATGACGTAGGCGAGATCGTTGCCGGTGGCCTCGGTGGGCAGGTCGGTGTCGTTCTCCCGTGCCACCGCTGCCGCGTCGGCGGTGCCGTCGATGCTCACCAGGGTGGCGCCGGTGTCGGGCAGGTGTTCGCGCAGGCTCTCCTGGGTGACGACGACGGGTGCGGCGGTGTCGTGGAGCAGGAAGGTGAGGCGGTCGAGCGGGTATTCGGGGTCCAGGGGCACGTAGGCGCCGCCGGCCTTGAGGACCGCGAGCAGGGCGACGACCAGGTCGGGTCCGCGTTCGAGGCATACCGCGACCAGCGTGGCGGGGCC
>NZ_JBHXEM010000307.1:0-1330 GCF_042724755.1 Kitasatospora sp. NPDC127067
GGATCGGCGGGTTCTGGCCGCGCCGCCCGCCGATGCGGCGGGCGGCGCGGTGGGACGGCGCGGTGCCGCTCTTCGAGACGGCCCGGCACGGCCAGGTGCCGGACGTGGCGGAGGTGCGGGATCTGGTCGGCTATGTGCGCAGGCACCGTACGGTCGCGGCCGAGCGCCCCTTCGAGTTCGTGCTCGGCGGCGCCACACCGCCGGACGCGGCCAGGGCCAGGGATGTGATCGGTCCGCTGCACGACGCCGGTGCCACCTGGTGGGACGAGCGCCGGCTCCAGACCGGCCCCGACCTGGACCGGCTGCTCCCGGTACTCCGCCGCGTCGAGGCGGGGCCGCCGGTCCTCTGATCGGCCGTCGAGGGCGTGTCGCGCCGGTCGGTGGGGTTCGCCGGTGGCCCGGCGGGGCAGCGCGGGGCGGTGGCCGGGGCCGTTCAGGACGACCTGGTGAACCGGCGTCGACCGGCCGGGGGCCGCGACGCGCGCGAGGCCGTGGCGGGGGCGCCGGCCGGTGTCGTCGGGCGCGGGCTCGCTACCCTGGCCGCGCGGGGCCGCGTTCCGGTGGCCCGGGCGGTGCTGGCAGGAGGGCTGGGATGGCGGCTGACCGGATGACGGAGCGTCGGCGGTGGGTGGTGGTGCTCGTCGGTGCGTGGTCGGCCTTCGCGGTGGTCGCGGCCGTGGTGGCCGCGCACGGCTGGGCGCCGTTCGCCTTCGAGCAGGCCGCCATCGACTGGTGCGTCGCGCATCGCCCGGAGCTCGCCCGAGCCGTGGCCATGGCCGTCACCTCGCTCGGTACCGGCGTGGTCCCCTACCTCCTCGCCCTGGCCGCGGGCGTCCTCACCGCCGTCGGGACCACCGGCTCGCCGAGGCGCCGGTGGACGACGGTACGGGCGCTGCTCCTGCCCGTGGTGTGGCTGGCGCTGGGGCAACTGCTGCGCCAGGGACTGATGCACGCCTTCGGCCGGCCCCGGCCGCCCGTGACGGACTGGGCGTTCACCGCCTCCGGCTTCGCCTTCCCCTCCGGGCACGCCTTCACGTCCGCCCTCTGCGCCGGCCTGCTCGCGCTCGCCGTCGCCCGTACGCGTCCGGCCGCCACCCGCACGGCCGTCGTCGGCGCCGTGCTGTTCGCGGGCGCCATCGGCCTGAGCCGCATCTACCTCGGCGTGCACTGGCCGCTGGACGTCCTCGCCGGCTGGCTGCTGGCCGTCGGCTGGCTGGCGGCCGGCGCCGCGGGCTCCTCGTACCTGCCGGAGTGCGCGAAGCGGTCCGGCGCGACCAGGACCGCGTAGCCGGACCGCGTAGCCGGACCGCCGGGCCCGCCGCTTCCGTCC
>NZ_JBHXEM010000308.1:0-1299 GCF_042724755.1 Kitasatospora sp. NPDC127067
GGCGGTTTCTAGCGGTCGTTGCAACACGTGGTCGGTTGTTCAGGCCGCGAGCAGTTTATGCAGGCGCTCGGCTGGGGTTTCCCAGCCGAGCGTTTTGCGTGGGCGGCCGTTGAGTTCGGCGGCGACGGCAACGAGGTGTTCGGAGCTGTGGGCGGACAGGTCGGTGCCCTTCGGGAAGTACTGCCGCAGCAGGCCGTTCGTGTTCTCGTTCGAGCCGCGCTGCCAGGGGCTGGCAGGGTCGCAGAAGTAGACCGGGACGCCGGTGGCGACGGTGAACGAACCGTGCGCGGCCATCTCGCTGCCCTGGTCCCAGGTCAGCGAGCGCACCAGGTGTGCGGGCAGGGTCTGGACGGTGTCCACGAGGATGTCGCGCACGTGTTCGGCGGTGCGGCCGTTCGGCAGGTGCAGGAGCATCACATAGCGGGTCGCACGTTCGACCAGCGTGCCGATCGCCGAGGCGCCGTCCTTGCCGATGATCAGGTCTCCCTCCCAGTGACCGGGCACCGCCCGGTCTTCGGCCTCGGCAGGGCGCTCGCTGATCATCACCATCGGGTCGATGAAACGTGGCCGGCGCGCGGCCGCCTGCCGGTGCGGGACGCGGCGGGCCCGGCCGGTGCGCAGAGCGCCGGCCAGCTCGCGGCGGAGCTCCCCGCGCCCTTGGACGTAGAGGGCCCGGTAGACCGTCTCGTGGACCACGTGCATCTCCGGCCGTTCGGGAAAGGTGTCCCGCAGAGCCTGGCAGATCTGCTCCGGACTCCACTTCCGGTGCAGGTGGTTCTGGATGAAGTCCCGCAGCTCGGGGTTCTGGCCGATCTTGCCGGGCTTGGGGCGCGGCCGGCGCCCGTCGGCTCGGGCCTGGGCCGCGAACGGCCGGTACTGGCCGTTGCCGGGATGCCGGTTGCGCCGTATCTCGCGGCTGATGCTGGACGGGCTGCGGCCGAGCTCGGCGGCGATCGCGCGGATCGTGGCCTTCTCCCGCAGGCGGTCCGCGATGTGGATCCGGTCGGCCTCGCGCAGGTACCGGGAAGGCCCGGACGGGGGCGCCGCCCGCCGGACGGGCGGCGCCCCCGTGGTCCTGCCTGTGGGGTTGCGGCCGTTACGCCACCGCTTGCCGGTCCGGGAGTTGATCCCGATGATCCGGCAGGCTTCCGTACTGCTCAGACCCTGGTCCATGAGCCGGAAGTATTCCTCTCGCTCACGGACCAGTTTCCGTCGTCCCCGCCCGGTCCGGTCCTTGCGGATCTCGAAGTCCATCGCACCCCTTGAACTGGGGTGTTGCAACGATCCCTAGAACCCAAG
>NZ_JBHXEM010000309.1:0-1286 GCF_042724755.1 Kitasatospora sp. NPDC127067
TTACTGGGCGACCGCTATCGGCCGGCCCGGGTGGAGGCCGGGCCGAGGATCAGGCTGAGGTTGTGGCCGCCGAAGGCGAAGGCGTTGCTCAGCGCGGCGCGCACCGGGGCGGATCGGGCGGCGCCCCGGACGTGGTCCAGGTCGCAGGCCGGGTCGGGGTCGGTCAGGTTGAGCGTCGGCGGCAGCGTCCCCCGCGCCACCGCCAGGGCGGTCACCGCCGCCTCCAGCGCGCCCGCGGCGCCGAGGAGGTGGCCGGTGGCGCCTTTGGTGGAGCTGACCGCGGGTGGCTGCGCGCCGAAGACGGCGCGCAGCGCGGCGGTCTCGGCCACGTCACCGAGCTTGGTGCCGGTGCCGTGGGCGTTCACGTAGTCGATGTCGCCCGGGGCCAGGCCCGCGTTGGCGAGTGCGGCGCGCATCGCGTCGGCGGCGCCGGTGCCGTCGGGGCGGGGCATGGTCGGGTGGTGGGCGTCGGTGGAGGCGCCCCAGCCGAGGACGTCCGCGTACCCGGCGGCACCGCGGGCCTCGGCGTGCTCGGCCCGCTCCAGAACCAGGACGGCGCTGCCCTCGCCCAGTACGAAGCCGTTGCGGCGGGTGTCGAAGGGCCGGCTGGCCTGCTCCGGTTCGTCCCAACCCTGCGCCAGGGCGCGGGCGTTGGTGAAGGCGGCGGCGATGGTCGGGTGCAGCGAGGACTCGGTGCCGCCGCACACCACCACGTCGGCGTCCCCGGCCCGGATCAGCCGCAGCCCCTCGGCGATCGCCTGGGCGCCGGCCGCGCAGGCCGTCACCACGGCGGAGCTGTAGCCCCGGATGCCGTGCTTGATGGCGATCCGGGCGGCGGCCATGTTGGAGAGCATCCCGGGCAGCAGGTACGGGCTGACGCCGGGCCGGCCGCGTTCCAGCCGGCGGTGCGACTGCTGCTCGAAGGTCTCCAGTCCGCCGCCGCCGGTGGCCAGTACCACGGCGGTGCGGTGCGGGTCGGAGTCCCGGCCGACGGCCAGGCCGGCGTCGGCGAGCGCGTCGTCGGCGGCGGCCAGGGCGAGCAGTACGAAGCGGTCCACACAGCGGGTCTCGGTGGGCGGCAGTACCTCCCGGCCGTCGACGGCGGGGGCGATCCCGGCGGCGGGCAGCCAGCCGTGCGCGGGGTGGCCCTCGGGGACGGCCCGCAGGCCGGAACGGCCGGTGACCAGCGCCTCGAACACCTCGGCGGGTCGGCGGCCGAGCGGGGAGACCAGTCCGATGCCGGTGACGACGGCACCGGGGCGCGGGCTCATGCGCGGACCTCGTTC
>NZ_JBHXEM010000310.1:0-1241 GCF_042724755.1 Kitasatospora sp. NPDC127067
GCAGTCACGCCGGTAACGGCCGAGCCGCCGCCGGAGACCACCGAGGCGCCGGCCGAGTCGGGCTCGGAGGCCGTGGCGGTGGGCGTGGCGGTGGGCGTACCGGAGGGCTTGCCTTGAGCCGTGGGGGTGGGCGTGGAGGTGCCGGTTGCGGCAGTGGCCATTCCCCCCGCGGTCGCGATGGCCGCGGCGGTGACGGTGGCGGAGATGAGCATGATCGGGCGGATACGCATGAATCCGTGTCCTTTCCTGCGGGCGTCCGGTTGATGCCAGCACCCCTGTACGCCCCCCGACGCCCGGCAGGTCGCACCCCGCACACGTGATCCAGGTCATAGTCCGTGGGCGCAACGCCGGGACGGGGCTCGTGCGTACAGGGCGGGAGGCTCCGCCCAGGACGCACAGATCCGCCGCCGCGGCCGAGGAGTGCTTCCTCGCGCACCGCCTGTGCCGCGAGCTGACGGACAGCCCCGGAAGAGAGGCCCTTGATGACGCCACAGGAGTTCGACGCGTTCTACGCGGCGTCCTTCTCCCGCCTGACCGGGCAGCTCTACGCGATAACCGGCAACTGGTCCGAAGCACAGGACGTGGTCCAGGAGGCCTTCGTCCGCGCGTGGGACCGACGGCGTACCTTCGACCCGGGCAACGCCCCGGAGGCATGGATCCGGACCACGGCCCGGCGGCTGGCCCTCTCCCGCTGGCGACGTCTGGCCCGGGGCCTGCACTTGGCCGGACGCCACCACCGCCAGGAACCACCCACCGTCGAGCCGCCCACCGAGGAGCACCTGATGCTGGTCGCCGCGCTCCGCGACCTCCCCGAGGCACAGCGGAGCGCCCTGGTCCTGCACCACATGTGCGACCTCTCCGTCGAGCAGGTCGCGGCCGATACCGGCGCCAGCGTCAGCGCCGTCAAGAGCCGCCTCGCCCGCGGCCGGGCCGCGCTCGCGGCCAGACTCGCCGACCTGACCCCGGCCGGCGAGGAAGGAAAGCTCCGTGTCTGACCCCGTCCACGACACCCTCGCCGACCGGCTGCGGCTGCTCGGCACGCAGATGCCCGCACCGACCCTGCCCGCTGCGGAGATCCGCCGACGCGCCGACCGGCGCCGACACCGCCGACACGCCCTGGGCGCGGCCGCGGCCTGCATCGCAGCAGCCCTGTGCCTGGCTCTCCCGTCCGCGCCGCACTCACCGGGACCACAACAAGGAGCAGCCACCACGGAGACCCCCTCCGTGCCGGCTTCCCCCCA
>NZ_JBHXEM010000311.1:0-1231 GCF_042724755.1 Kitasatospora sp. NPDC127067
CTAGTGCCGCATCAGGCAACGTTCGCCCTGGTGACGACGTCGCGTAGGCGCTCGTCGGTGGCGTGCTTGTTTCGCCAGATGATGTAGCGGCGGATCATGCTGCCCTGCTCTTTGTGGCTGGCGTGGTCGGTGCCGTCGAGGGCGAAGTAGCGCAGGGCGGTGAACTGGGCCTCGATACGGTTGAGCCACGAGCTGTTGGTCGGGGTGTAGGCGATCTCCACGTTGTTCGCCGTCGCCCAGGTCCCGACCCGCTGGCACCGCTTCGTCGTCAGGTGCGGCGAGTAGTTGTCACAGACGATCGCGATGCGAACGTCCGTCGGGTGCAGCGAGCGCAGGTAGCGGCAGAACTCCAGAAACTTCGAGCGGTTCTTCGTCTTCTTGACGTGCCCGTAGAGCTGGTCCTTGGCGAGGTCGTAGGCGGCGAACAGGTGCCGGACGCCGTGCGGGCGGGTGTAGGTCGCCCGCCGCCTCGGCCTCGGTTCGCGGTCGGGGTCCTTGTGGCGGCCGCCGCGCTCGGTCCACTGGCGGCCCGGGTGAGGCTGAAGGTTGAGCGGCCCGAACTCATCGAGGCAGAAGACGACTTCGGGCTCGCCCTCCTCCGGTACGACCTCGCCGTCGGCGATCGCGTAGAGGTGCTCGACCCGGGCCTTCTTCGTGGCGTAGTCGGGATCGCGGGAGGTCTTCCAGGTCTTCACGCGTTGAAACGAGACGCCCTCCTCGCGGAGCAGGACCCGCAGGCCCTCGTGGCTGATGTCGTCGACCACCCCCTCGGCGACCAGGAAGTCGGCCAGCTTGGCCAGGCTCCAGGTCGAGAAGGGCAGGCCGTGCTCGGCCGGCTTGGACTTGGCGGTCTTCTTGATCTCCCGGCGCTCGGGCAACGTGAACGTCCTCGGACGGCCACCCCGGTACTTCGGGTAGAGCGACTCGAAGCCGTCCGCGTTGAAGTTGTGGATCACGTCCCGGACCCGGTCCGGGCTGGTGAACGTCACCTCGGCGATCTTCACCACCGGCATGCGCTGGGCGGAAAGCAACACCATCTGGGCCCGCCGCCAGGTCACCACCGACCCAGTACCCCGGCGGACGATCCGCAGCAACCGTCTGCCCTCGTCGTCATCGATCTCACGAACCTGCACGCGTTCAGCCACGTGATCATTCTGACCGCCCGGAGCCGCATGGGCAGCAATCGAACGTCACATCGACGGGGCGAACGTTGTCTGATGCGGCACTAGCT
>NZ_JBHXEM010000312.1:0-1199 GCF_042724755.1 Kitasatospora sp. NPDC127067
TCCCCCGCCCCGAACGCCGCACCGAAGCCGAACGCCTCCTCGAACTCGTCCGCCTCGACGGCGCCCACGGCAAACGCGTCCACGAACTCTCCGGCGGCATGCGCCAACGCGTCGCCATGGCCCGCGCCCTCGCCCAGGGCAGCCAGGTCCTCCTCATGGACGAACCCTTCGCCGCCCTCGACGCCATCACCCGCGACGTCCTCCACGACGAGATCACCCGCATCTGGGCCGAACGACAGCTGACCGTCCTCTTCGTCACCCACAACGTCCGCGAAGCCGTCCGCCTCGCCCAACGCGTCGTCCTCCTCTCCTCCCGCCCCGGCCGCGTCGCCCGCGAATGGCGGATCGACCTGCCCCAGCCGCGCCGCATCGAATCCACCGGCGTCGCCGACCTGTCCATCGAGATCACCGAAGAACTGCGTGGGGAGATCCGTCGCCATGGCCAGCACTGACACCACCCCCGTCCTGGACAAGAACGACAAGATCCCGCAGGGCGCGAGCGACACCGCCGGCGTCGGCGCGGGCCTGGACGCCCTCGACACCGTCACCGCGCAGCGCGGTTCCCTCGGTGAGGCCCTGCGGAGCAAGGCCCTGCCGCCGCTGGTCGGTGTGCTGGTCGTCCTCGCGCTCTGGCAGGGCGCGTACAGCCTGGAGCTCACCTCCGCCTACAAGCTGCCCAGCCCCGCCGACGTGTGGCGCTCCGCCCAGGACCTCTGGTACCAGGGCACGCTGTTCTCCATCATCTGGACCAGCGTCTGGCGCGGCCTGTCCGGCTTCCTCCTCGCCGTGCTCATCGGCACCCCCATCGGCCTGGTCGTCGCCCGCATCAGACCCGTGCGCACCGCCATCGGCCCGGTCCTGCAGGGCCTGCAGTCCCTGCCCTCCGTCGCCTGGGTGCCCGCCGCCGTCATCTGGCTCGGCATCAACGACTCCATGATGTACGCCGTCATCCTGCTCGGCGCCGTCCCCTCCATCGCCAACGGCCTCGTCGCCGGCATCGACCAGGTCCCCCCGCTGTTCCTGCGCGCCGGACGCACCCTCGGCGCCACCGGCCTCAACGGCGCCCGCCACGTCCTGGTCCCCGCCGCCCTGCCCGGCTACCTCGCCGGCCTCAAACAGGGCTGGGCGTTCTCCTGGCGCTCCCTGATGGCCGCCGAACTCGTCGCCTCCTCCCCCGACCTCGGCCGCGGCCTCGGCCG
>NZ_JBHXEM010000313.1:0-1054 GCF_042724755.1 Kitasatospora sp. NPDC127067
CGGAGTCGACCACGACCAGGTCGGCGAGCTTGCCGGTCTCCAGCGAGCCGATCGAGTCGCTCAGGCCGAGCAGCCGGGCCGGGGTGGCGGACAGCGACTCGACGGTCTGGTTCAGGCTCAGCCCGTTGACGGTGACCGAGCGCTTGAACGCCACGTCCAGGGTCAGGGTGGAGCCGGCGATCGCGCCGCCCTCGACCAGCCGGGCCACGCCGTCCTTGACCTGGACCTGGAGGGGGCCGAGCGGGTAGAGGCCGTCGCCCATACCGGCGGCGCCCATCGCGTCGGTGATCAGGGCGACCCGGTTCGCGCCGGCGGTGCCGTAGGCGAGGTCGAGGACGGAGGGGTGCAGGTGCACGCCGTCGTTGATCAGTTCGACGGTGACCCGCTCGTCCTCCAGCAGGGCCACGATCGGGCCGGGGGCGCGGTGGGCGATGCCGGGCATGGCGTTGAACAGGTGGGTGGCGACGGTGGCGCCGGCCTCGATCGCCTCCAGGGTGGTGGCGTAGTCGGAGTCGGTGTGGCCGACGGCGGCGATCACGCCGAGGTCGGTGAGCATCCGAACCGAGTCCAGGCCGCCGGGCAGTTCGGGGGCGAGGGTGACCATCCTGGCGTGGCCGCGGGCGGCGTCGACGAGCTTGCGGACCAGGGCGGGGTCGGGGTCGCGCAGCAGGTCGGGGCGGTGGGCGCCGCAGCGGTTGTGGGAGATGAACGGGCCCTCGAAGTGGATGCCGGCCAGGACGCCGTCCTCGACGAGCTCGGAGAGGACGTGCGCCTGGCGGGCGACCTCGTCGATCTCGCCGGTGACGGTGGAGGCGATCGTGGTGGTGGTGCCGTGTTCCAGGTGGGTCCGGGCGGCCAGCAGCGCCTCCTCGGCGATGCCGGAGGCGTAGGAGGCGCCGCCGCCGCCGTGGACGTGCAGGTCGACGAAGCCGGGGACGACGGTGTACCCGGTCAGGTCGAGGTCGCCGGGTTCGGTGTCGCCGCCGAGGCCGGCGATGCGCTCGCCCTCGACGGCGAGGCGGTCGCCGTCGACGACGCCGCCGGGCAGGACCAG
>NZ_JBHXEM010000314.1:0-1019 GCF_042724755.1 Kitasatospora sp. NPDC127067
GGTGGGGTTACGGGTGGGGTTACGGGAGGTTGCGGGCCATCACGATCCGCTGGACCTGGTTGGTGCCCTCGTAGATCTGCGTGATCTTCGCGTCCCGCATCATCCGCTCCACCGGATAGTCCCGGGTGTACCCGTACCCGCCCAGCAACTGCACCGCGTCCGTCGTGATCTCCATCGCCGCGTCCGACGCGAAACACTTCGCCGCCGCACCGAAGAACGTCAGGTCCGCGTCCCCGCGCTGCGACTTCGCCGCCGCCGCGTACGTCAACTGCCGCGCCGCCTCCAGCTTCATCGCCATGTCCGCCAGCATGAACTGGACCCCCTGGAACTCCGCGATCGCCTTCCCGAACTGCCGGCGCTCCCGTACGTACCCGTTCGCGTAGTCCAGCGCCCCCTGCGCGATCCCCACCGCCTGCGCCGCGATCGTCACCCGCGTGTGGTCCAGCGTCTTCATCGCCGTCGCGAAACCCGTCCCCTCCGCACCGATCATCCGGTCCGCGGGAATCCGCACATTGTCGAAGTACACCTCACGCGTCGGCGAACCCTTGATCCCCAACTTCTTCTCCGGCGCACCGAACGACACCCCCTCGTCGCCCTTCTCCACCACGAACGCCGAGATCCCCTTCGAGCGCTTCTCCGGATCCGTCACGGCCATCACCGTGTAGAACTCCGACACCCCCGCGTTGGTGATCCAGCGCTTCACCCCGTTCAGCACCCAGAAATCCCCGTCGCGCACCGCCCGGGTCCGCATCCCCGCCGCGTCCGAACCCGCCTCCGGCTCCGACAGGCAGTACGAGAACATCCCCTCGCCCCGCGCCAGCGCCCCCAGGTACTTCGCCTTCAACTCCTGCGAACCCGACAACTGCACCGGCAGCGACCCCAGCTTGTTCACCGCCGGGATCAGGGAGGACGACGCACACACCCGCGCCACCTCCTCGATCACGATCACCGTCGCCAGCGCATCCGCCCCCGCACCACCGAACTCCTCCGGCACGTGCACCGCGTGCAGATCACTGCCC
>NZ_JBHXEM010000315.1:0-1000 GCF_042724755.1 Kitasatospora sp. NPDC127067
CCCCGACGGGGCCCGCGCTACTGGCCCCGGGGCCCGGGGGCTGCCGGGGGGGCCGCGGGCCGACCCGGCCGCGTCGGGGGCAGCCGCCGGGTCCCTCCTGGCGCCGTGGCCGCGGCCTCAAAGGGCCCGGCCGACGGGTTCGGGCTGTTCCTTACATGTCCTGCGGCTGCGCGCAGGAGGACGAGGCCTGGCAGGAACAAGAGCCCCAGGAGGCGCCGTTCTCGGGCAGCGCGACGGTGTCGCGCAGCGAGGTGACGGTCAGCTCGCTGAGGTCGAGGTCCTGAAGGTCGAGGCTCTCGACACGGGACGCGGTGATGTCGGACATGGCGTTCTCCCTCACGTTGGCAGGCCTGCCGGTCGAACCGGAAGGACGGGCCTGCGATCAGATGTTGCGGGATGTGCCGGGCCCCCCGTGGGTGCGCCGCCCGCGGGTCGCTCGGACCCGGGCTTCGCACCGCCCGACGGCGACTCTAGGCGGCGGGCGGCGGGCGTCGGTACGGGCCACCGCCACCTTGGCCGGAGCCCGCGCCAGGTCGGCTCAATACCGTTTCCACTCAAGCGGAACCCCAGTGCTCACGGATCCCCGCCCCGTCGGCGATTGCGGTTCGCCGGGACGGGGACCCTGCCCGTCACCTCGACCAGGACCGCCGACGGGATCCTCGAACGGCTCGCGTCATGTCGTGAGCGAGTTCCCGGCGCAGGACCCTAGACGGTCCGGCCGGCGCAGGCCGCGGCGGTCACCAGGCGGGTGAAGGCGGCCTCGGAGGAGGGCAGCCCGGCGGGGTGCCGTCCGGCTGGGCCTCATGGCCGCCGAGGAGGACCTCGGCCTCGGACGGGAGTCGACCCCCGGGACGGTCACGGGGGCACCCGAGGCAGGGGGCGGCCCGGACGGGAGGCCCACGGATCTTTTTTCCGCACAGGGAATTTGACGAAGCGTCACCACCGGGGATTTCCGGCCCCGACCGGACGGCTTCCGTCCGCCCGGGGCCGTCAGTGCAGC